>JBCCLQ010000031.1:0-13619 GCA_039026795.1 Pseudomonadota bacterium | reverse complement strand
GAATAGCTCTTTTTTGAATGCCTTGGCGGTAGAACGTAACGTGATGTTCCTGATCCTGACGCTAATTATTCTGGTGGCGGCGTTTAACATTATTTCGTAGATGATTATGTTGGTTAAAGACAAGGGCAAAGATATTGCGATCATGCGCACCATGGGCGCAACACAAGGTATGATGCTTCGCATCTTTGTTTTGACTGGCGCGAGTATCGGGATTGCGGGAACTTTTGTGGGGTCGTTATTGGGGATTGCTTTTGCTGCCAATATCGAAGCTATACGACAGTTTTTAGAAGGTTTGACGGGTACGGAATTGTTCGCTGATGAAATTTACTTCCTCTCTCAACTTCCTGCTGTGGTGGACTGGATGGAAGTCAGTACTGTGATTGTTATGGCGCTTGTTCTGTCCGTCGGAGCAACCGTATATCCAGCGTGGCGGGCTTCGCACCTTGATCCTGTGGAGGCGCTGCGGTATGAGTGACGTTCTTCTCAAAGCCAGTGGCTTAACGCGTACTTTTTCACAAGGTGGTGAAAACTTAACGGTTCTGCATAATGCGGATTTTGATATCAAATCCGGTGAGATTGTCGCACTTGTGGGTCCGAGTGGGGCAGGAAAATCCACTATGCTTCAGCTGATGGGGCTTCTGGATCAGCCGACTTCAGGAAGTATTCTGATTGATGGTCAGGAAACAGCCAAGATGAGCGACCAACAAGCCACAGAGATGCGGCGCAAGTTCATTGGCTTTGTTTATCAGTTTCATTATTTGTTGCCCGAATTTACGGCGCTCGAAAATGTGGTTTTGCCGCAAATGATATCAGGCGTACCGCGCAAGGCGGCTGAAACACGTGCCAAAGAATTGCTCGATCAACTCAAACTTTCACATCGTTATGAACACCGCCCGGCACGTTTATCGGGTGGGGAGCAGCAGCGCGTAGCGATTGCGCGCGCCCTGGCCAATCACTGCAAAGTTTTGCTGGCTGATGAACCCACAGGAAATCTGGACCCCGAAACCGCGGATACGGTTTTTGACTTACTTATTGATCTGGTTCGCGAAACAGGCATTGGCGCGTTAATCGCAACGCATAATATGCAGCTTGCGGAGCGCATGGACCGCATTCTGGAGCTTAAGGCCGGACGGATTATAAGTTATTAGGTGATAGGTTTGAGGTAACAGGTTTAAAGGACTTGTTACTATTACCTATTACCTATTACCTTGTACCTATGAACCAATTCATTCACTTGCATGTGCATTCCGCTTATTCGTTGGCGGAAGGGGCTATTCGAACCAAAGAGCTGGTAAAGGCCTGTAAAGAGCAGGGGATGCCTGCTGTGGGGGTGACGGATACCAATAATCTGTTCGGGGCTTTGGAATTTGCCATGGCTGCACGCGATGCAGGGTTTCAGCCTATTATTGGCTGCCAATTACAGATTGATACAGACGGCAAGCAGATCGTGCTTTTGGTTCAAAATCAGCAAGGATATTTGAATTTATCCAAGTTGGTCAGCGATGCTTACATGCAGACTGAGCACTCGCCGCAATCTTCATTGGACGAGCTGGAAGACCTTACCGAAGGGTTGATATGCCTGTCCGGTGGGCCTTTGCAGGGTGTGACCGAGGAAGCGGATATCCTAAAACTAAAAGAATTGTTCGGAGATCGGTTTTATATTGAATTGCAACGCCATGGCTTACCGCAGGAAGACCAAGTTGACGGTACGTTGATTGATTTGGCGTACGCGCAAGACATTCCGCTGGTTGCGACGAACGATGCGTATTTCATGGATCAGGGGATGCATGAAGCACACGATGCTTTGTTATGTATTGCTGAAGGGCGGTATGTGAATGAGGGTGATCGCCGCAAAGTTACGTCCGAGCATTATCTGAAATCATCCAAAGAGATGATGTCTTTGTTTAAAGACGTTCCAGAAGCTATTGATAATACATCTATAATATCACAGCGCTGTTCATTCTTGTTGAAGCCTATAGATCCGATTTTGCCACCCTTTGAGGGCGAGCATGGTAATAACGAGATTGAGGAATTGCGCGCGCAATCTAAGGAAGGCCTGCAATGGCGTATCGATAATTACGTTGATAAGGATGCGGATCATCAACCCTATTGGGATCGGCTGGAGTTTGAGCTGGACGTCATCGAAGGTATGGGGTTTCCAGGGTATTTCCTGATCGTATCCGACTTCATCAAGTGGGCGAAGGATCATGATATTCCGGTTGGACCGGGGCGCGGGTCTGGTGCAGGTTCCGTTGTGGCTTGGGCGCTGAAAATCACTGACCTTGACCCATTGGAATACAATCTACTGTTTGAGCGCTTCCTGAACCCGGAACGTGTGTCTATGCCTGATTTCGATGTGGATTTCTGTCAGGATCGCCGTGATGAGGTGATTGAGTACGTTCAGGATAAATATGGCCGTGATAAAGTTGCACAGATCATAACATTTGGAAAGCTTCAGGCGCGTGCGGTTGTGCGTGATGTTGGACGCGTATTGCAAATTCCGTATCCTGTTGTCGATCGTCTTGCGAAGATGATCCCGAACAATCCGGCGAACCCGATCACGCTGGGAGAGGCGCTGGAGCAGGATGCGGATTTACGCGCCGAGCGTGATAAAGATGACACCAATAAAAAGCTGATTGATATTGCGCTCAAGCTAGAAGGGTTGTTTCGCCATGCGTCTACACATGCTGCCGGGGTTGTGATTGCAGATAGGCCATTGCATGAATTGGTTCCCGTTTACCGTGATCCGCGATCCGATATGCCCGTGACGCAGTTCAATATGAAATATGTGGAACAGGCGGGATTGGTGAAGTTTGATTTCCTTGGTTTGAAAACCTTGACCGTTGTTCAAAAAGCCGTGCAGTTTATTCAACAAACCACGGGCGAAGAGATCGATGTTTTGAAGCTTCCTATGGAGGATGAGAAATCGTTCGAGCTTTTGTCTAAAGGCGCAGCGACCGGCGTGTTCCAGTTGGAAAGTACAGGGATGCGTGATGTGCTACGCAAAATGAAGCCCAATCGCTTAGAAGATATTATCGCCCTGGTGTCACTCTACCGTCCTGGGCCTATGGATAATATTCCGAAATATATTTCGACCAAAGAAGGGAAGGATGAGCCGGATTACCTGCACCCCAAACTGCAGCCGATTTTAGAAGAAACATTCGGGATTATGATTTATCAGGAGCAGGTGATGCAGGCCGCTCAGATTTTGTCAGGATACTCCTTGGGTGGTGCGGATTTGCTTCGCCGCGCTATGGGTAAAAAGATTAAAGAGGCCATGGATGCCGAGCGAGAAAAATTCGTTAAAGGAGCCAAGGAGCATAATGATGTGGGTGCTGATCAAGCAGGAATGGTGTTTGATCAGATCGCAAAATTTGCTGGATATGGCTTCAACAAATCGCACGCCGCCGCTTATGCTCTTATTGCCTATCAAACGGCTTATTTGAAGGCAAATTATCCTGTTGAATTTATGGCTGCGCTTATGACCCTCGATATGGGTAATACCGATAAATTAAGCGCATTCAAACAGGATTTGGACAAGCTGGGTATTAAATTGCTTCCGCCTGATATTAATTCTTCGGATGTGGCTTTTAAGGTTGAAGACGGAGCCATCCGATATGCTTTGGCCGCCTTAAAAGGTGTCGGGGAAGGGGCCATGGAAAAACTGGTTGAAGAGCGCAATGCGAACGGCGCGTTCATAGACTTAAGCGATTTTGTTGAGCGCATTGATACCAAAATGATGAACAAACGCCAGTTTGAAGGACTGGTTTGCGCCGGTGCTTTTGATAGTGTTTTTCCAGATCGGGCTGAGTTGCATGGCGGCATCGAGACGTTGCTAAAGCACGCTTCGTCCAAAGCCGATGAGCGGGAAAGTGGTCAGGAAAGCTTGTTTGGCGATGATGCAGTCGTGAATGAGTTGCCACCCTTACCACAAACTGATTCATGGGATCCTCTTGAAAAGCTGGGGTACGAGTTTGGAGCTGTTGGTTTTTATTTGTCTGCGCATCCTTTGGATTCTCGCGCAGATCAATTCGCGCGGATGAATGTGAAAATGATGGCGAATGTGGAAGCGGACTTGCAGGACAAGCCAACAACGCGTGTCCAGATGGCTGGTGTTTTGATCAAAAAACAGGAGCGCGTATCTGCCAAGAGCGGAAACAAGTTCGCATTTCTTCAGTTATCGGACTCTACAGGCGTATACGAAGTTATGATTTTTTCTGACACTCTGGCGCGAGCGCGTGAATTTCTGGAACCCGGAACCTCCTTGCTTGTGACAGTTGATGCGGAGAGCAAAGAAGACCAAGTGCGTTATACAGGACAGCGTATTGAACCGCTTGAAGAAGCTATGGCCAATAAATTGCAGGAAGTGGTGGTGGAGATGGATGCGTCCGCACCTGCCGCGAAGCTGAAAGAATTCTTGGATATAGAGGGCGAAGGACGTGTGAAAATCCTGATGATGTTGCTATTATCCAATGGCAGACGCGCAGAAATCCATGTGCCCGGATACTGGTCGTTATCACCGCAAGCGATTAATCAAATCCGCAAAACCCCCGGTGTGCTTGATATCCGCGAACGTTAGATGTTGAAAACGTTCTATATTTATATTCTTGCCTCAAAAAAGAATGGTTTTTTGTATACCGGGTTAACATCTGAACTGCCGAAACGTATATGGGAACACAAAAACGAGGTCGTAGAAGGTCACACCAAAAAGTATAAAATTAAAAGGCTGGTTCATTATGAGGTATTTGAAGACTTCGAGGCTGCAGTAAAAAGAGAAAAACAGCTGAAAAAGTGGCGTAGACAATGGAAAATAGATTTAATCGAAAAAGCAAATCCGGATTGGAATGAGCTTTATGATGAAATTTGTAAATAATGTTTGTCAGGCCGGACTTGATCCGGCCTTTATGCCATAAAATAAGCAAATGGCTTAAACCCCGGATAAATGCTCTTGCATTTTCCGGGGTGACTGTATGATTTAAGTGAGATACTTGAAAACTAAGGCTAGCCAAGGCTTACAAAACATCGTATAAGATTTTCATGACTGATTTTATGGATGCATGGAATGTAAAAGAAAAGGACTTCCCGAAAGATGGGAGCCCTGCGGAAAAACTCGCTTTTTGTGTGCGTTATGCCATTTTGGCACCGTCTACATACAATACACAGCCATGGTATTTTAAGATTTCGAATGACACAGTCGGTGTGTATGCAGATCGCCGTCATGCCCTGCCTGTGATTGACTCGGATGACCGTGAGTTGACGCTGTTTTGTGCGGCTGCGCTTTATAACTTGCGTCTGGCTATTCAGTATTTTGGCTTTACGGCGATCACTGAAATTCTGCCCGATCCGAAAGATCAGGATTTACTAGCGCGTGTGAAACTGGGTGAAGCGCGTGAGCCGAGCACAACAGAAAAAGAACTCTTTTCCGTTATTACAAAACGTCATTTCAATCGCGGCGCTTTCTCCAATAAAGACGTACCTGAAGAGGCTTTAACGCTGCTGAAAAATGCGGCAGCAGAAGAGGGCGCATGGCTTCATATCTGTGATGATATTGAGCGCGGTATCGTTTTGCAGATGGTAATCGAAGGCGATCACATGCAGACATCGAAGAAGAATTTCCGTCGTGAATTGGCTGCTTGGGTGAACCCGCGCCGTTCGATGAGTGGTGATGGATTGCCGCAATACGGTCAGAGCTTCGCGAATATCATGGGGCAAATGACGCCGAGTATAATCCGTCGCTTTGAAGTGGATGGTGCCGCGCCGGCCAATGACACACAATTGTCCGAAGGAACGCCTGTTTTGGCGATTTTGGGTAGCAACTCCGGTGGTACGGTGGAAACCATGTATGCAGGTCAGTCTTTTATGCGCTTGTTACTGCGTGCTCAACATCTTGGTTTGTCTATGTCACCATTGAACCAGCCGTGTGAAGTGCCGGAATTGCGCTTAAGGCTTCATGATGAAATGATGCACCCCGGACGGGCTCAGATGATCCTGCGCATTGGTTATGGCGGTAAGGCTGTGCCCACACCGCGCCGTCCGATTGAAAGCTTTATCGAATTTGAAGGCAAAGCCCCGGAATCCTTCGCTTCTGCGAAAGTGGCTTCGAAAAAGGGCTTTTTCTCAAAACTCCTTGCAAAACGCGCATAAAGGATATTGCCATGAGTGAAAATTCAAAAGTTTTTCAAGGCCTTGTTAGATATGATGTTGAGCGCGCACGTCGTTTTAGAAATGGTTCAAGAGTGACATCTGTTGCTATTTTAAAACGATCTGATGGGACGACAAAAGCCTTTACTGCAGCCGCTTGTGAGCGTGCACTAGAAATATCAAGGCGCAAACTAACCACCGATGACATACGACTTTTATCAGAGGTTAGAGCAGGAATCTTATCACGCAATAAGGCCAGAGCTGCGGAATACGCTGCGCGACGTTGGTAAAGTGCTTGCAAAACGCGCATAAATCCCATATAAACCGCATCAATCAGCCGATAGTGGGCTGAAATACACATGCGGGCATCCTATGCCGGTCTCAGATATTTGAGTGAAGTCCGCAGACGTAACAACCGGAAAACATAAGGAGAAACAAGATCATGGCTATGCCAACCTTTACTATGCGCCAATTGCTGGAAGCAGGCGTACACTTCGGACATCACACTCGTCGTTGGAACCCAAAAATGCGTGAATACATCTTTGGTGTGCGTAACGGCGTTCACATCATCGACCTTCAACAAACAACACCAATGCTGGGCACTGCGCTGCAAGCAATGCGCGATATCGTGGCCAATGGCGGACGTGTTCTGTTTGTCGGTACAAAGCGCTCAGCAGCGGATAAAGTTGCTGCTGCTGCTAAACGTTCCGGTCAGTATTTTGTTAACCACCGTTGGTTAGGTGGGATGATGACAAATTGGAAGACTATTTCCGGTTCCATCAACCGTTTACGTGAGTTGGAAGATATGCTGTCCAACGAAGCGGCTAGCGGTATGACCAAAAAAGAAATCCTGATGGCGCGTCGTGAGCGCGATAAGCTGGAGCTTTCCCTTGGTGGGATTAAAGAAATGGGAGGTAAGCCGGATGCTTTGTTTGTGATTGATACAAACAAGGAAGACATCGCGATTTTAGAAGCCAACAAGCTGGGCATTCCTGTTTTTGCGATTTTGGATACAAATTCCGATCCTGCCGGTGTGGATTATCCGATCCCGGGTAATGATGATGCTTTGCGCGCCGTTGAGCTGTACTGTGATCTGTTCTCAGACGCTATTCTGGATGGTCTTCAAGCTGAATTGGCATCATCCGGTAAAGATGCAGGTGAAGCGGAAAACCCTGAAGTAGACGTTCCAAGCGAAGCAGAAGTTGCGGAAGCAGCCAAGCCTGACGAAAAACCTGCTGCTGCAGAAGTAGCTGAACCAGAGAAAAAAGCGGCATCTGCCGGTTAATTGAAGACATAGAGGAGAAAACCAATGGCTGTAACAGCTGCGCTCGTTAAAGAGCTTCGTGAAAAAACAGGTGCCGGCATGATGGATGCCAAAAAGGCACTGGAAGAAACAAACGGTGACATGGAAGCTGCCATGGACCTGATGCGTAAAAAAGGTATGGCGAAGGCGGACAAGAAGTCTTCCCGTACAGCCGCAGATGGTCTTGTTGCGTTGGCAACATCCGGGACATCCGGTGTGGCCGTGGAATTGAACGCGGAAACGGATTTCGTTGCCCGTAACGAAGAATTTCAGGCATTTGTGCGTCAGGTTGCCGATGTGGCTTTGAGTTCCGCAGATGATGTGGAAGCTCTGAAGACTGCCGATATGGATGGCAAAACAGTTGCTGACAGCCTGACAGCTTTGATCGCGAAAATCGGTGAGAACATGACCATTCGCCGCATGCAGAAAATCAGCGTGTCTGACGGTGTTGTATCCGCTTACATGCACAATGCAGCTGCACCAAATCTTGGTAAAATCGGTGTTCTGGTTGCGCTGGAATCAACCGGTGACAAAGCGAAGCTGGAAGAGTTGGGTAAGAAGATAGCCATGCACGTTGCGGCTGCGTTCCCGAAATATCTGGATCGCGACAGCGTTGATGCGTCTGAACTTGAAAAAGAAAAAGACATCATCCGTGAACAAGCCAAGGCCGAAGGTAAGCCTGATGACATCATTGAAAAAATGCTGATGGGTCGTATGAACAAGTTCTATCAGGAAATTTGTTTGCTGGATCAGGTGTTTGTGATTGATGGAGAGACCAAAATCTCCAAGCTTTTGGAACAAGCCGAAGGTGAAGTGGGTGCTCCTGTAAAATTGACAGGTTATGCGCGCTTCCAATTGGGTGAAGGTATTGAAAAAGAAGAAGAAGACTTCGCTGCTGAAGTTGCAAAGGCCGCAAACGGTTAATTTTTCTTTTTGGTATTTTTTTGAACAGCCGCGTTGCATACGAAGCAAATGCTAAGCATTTGTTCGTTTTTTTAAACTGCGAACAAGTCCTTCGGACTTGCTTCGCAATGCGGCTGTCTTTATGTTAGGGCAGTTTATTTGGACTTAAGAGAGAAGTTATGAGCATGCCAGCCGAAGATATCGCCCCGAAAGCAGCAGGAAATCCGCAATATAAGCGTGTATTATTGAAAATGTCTGGTGAGGTTCTGATGGGAGACCAGGGCTTTGGCCTCGATCCCGAAACTGTTCAGCGCGTTGCGAGAGACATTAAATCCGTGGTCGATATGGGCGTTGAGGTTTGTATCGTTGTTGGAGCAGGGAATATCTTCCGCGGCGTTTCAGGTGCGTCAGCCGGGATGGATCGTACCACGGCTGATTATATGGGCATGTTGGGTATTGTGATCAATGCGCTGGCGCTTCAGAACGCGTTGGAGCAGCTAGATGTTGATACGCGTGTGCAATCCGCCATTCCGATGTCAGCCATTTGTGAACCGTATATACGTCGCCGTGCTTTCCGCCACATGGAAAAGGGACGTGTCGTTATCTTTGCTGCCGGCACAGGAAATCCTTACTTTACGACAGATACAGCCGCCGCTTTGCGCGCATCCGAAATGAATTGTGATGCTATTATGAAAGGGACAAAGGTTGATGGTGTTTACACAGCAGACCCGGAGAAAGATAAATCAGCTGAGCGTTTTGACAGCTTAACTTACATGGATGTCTTAACAAAAGATCTTAAGGTCATGGATGCAACAGCAATTTCGCTGGCACGTGAAAACGGTATTCCAATCATAGTCTTTTCAATCAAGGATGAGGGAAACTTTGCCCATGCTGTACAAGAGCAGGGAACCTTCACAATTGTTAAAAACAGAAACGAGGGATAAGAACAATGAGTTACGATAAAGCTGATATTAAACGCCGCATGGATGGCGCTATCGATAGTTTAAAAGGTGATTTGGCCGGTTTGCGTACAGGTCGAGCTTCAACAAACATGTTGGAACCTATTGTGGTAGATGCCTACGGGTCGAAAATGCCGATTAACCAGGTGGCTAATTTGGGTGCTCCTGAGCCGCGTTTACTCACCGTTCAAGTTTGGGATGGTGGTATGACGGCTTCTGTTGAAAAAGCCATTCGTGATTCCGGTTTGGGTTTGAACCCGCAAGCAGAAGGGACGCTCATTCGTATTCCGGTGCCTGAATTGAATGAAGAGCGCCGCAGAGAGCTCAGTAAAGTTGCCGGACAATACGCTGAAACTGCTCGCGTAGCAGTCCGTAATGTGCGTCAGGATGGCATGCAATCCTTAAAGAAAATGGAAAAAGATGGTGACATCTCAGAAGACGATCAAAAACGTATGGCAGACGAAGTTCAAAAAGAAACTGATGCGCACATCCAAACAATTGACACAATGCTGAGCGATAAAGAAAAAGACATCATGACAGTGTAGATTTTTTTTCTTTAGGAGAATTCGCATATGAATACCCCCAATCACATCGCAATCATTATGGACGGTAACGGGCGCTGGGCCAAACAGCGTGGATTGCCGCGTACCGCCGGACATAAAGAGGGGATTGAGGCCTGTAAGCGTGTTGTAAAAGCGGCCGGAGATTTGGGAATTCAATATATTACGCTTTTTGGTTTTTCGACTGAAAACTGGAGCAGACCTGCGGATGAAGTGAATGAATTGATGCGGCTTTTACGCATGTATTTACGTGCAGAAACAGCGGATTTACACGCCAACAATATTCGTTTGAAGGTTATAGGCTCTCGTACTGAGCTGGCCAAAGATATTGTAGAGCTAATTGAAAATTCAGAACAATTGACTCAAAACAATTCAGATCTGACACTCATTATTGCTCTGAATTACGGCGGACGCCGAGAATTGACTATGGCTGCTGCCGATATGGCCAAGCACTTCATGGATGAGGGGCTAGAGCCATCACAGGAGAATGCGGAGGAGTTTTTGCCACAATTCCTGTTCACAAAAGACATTCCCGACCCGGATATTATGATCCGTACGAGCGGCGAAGAGCGGATTAGCAACTTTCTGCTCTGGCAATGTGCTTATAGTGAATTTATTTTCACAAATACGTTGTGGCCCGACTTCAATAAAGAAGAACTGCAGGCGGCACTTCAAGAATATCAGGGACGTGAACGCCGATATGGTCAGGTATCCAGCGCCCAATGACAAATATCTTATCAAGACCCATTGTCTTAAGAATACTGTCTGCCGTTGTTTTGGTTCCGGTCGTTTTGCTATCAGTATATTGGGGTGGGTTTTTATTTCAGGCATTGTTGGCTTTGTTGGTTATCCTGTCTGTTTATGAATGGATTTCCCTGTCCTCTAAAACCAGTTCCAAAGCTGCTATGTATGGCGTTGGCGTTTTATATATCTTCCTGTCTTTCATATCCGCTTTTGTTATGCGTGATGTCTATGGTTTTGCCATGTCTGTTATTTTTCTATCAGCGCTGTGGGCCAGTGATATCGGCGCCTATTTCAGCGGAAAAATGATAGGTGGCGCCAAAATGGCACCGGACATTAGCCCGAATAAAACCTGGGCCGGTTTTATCGGTGCTATCGTTCTTTCCATCATTATAGTTTTGATTTTGGGATTGTTTGTTTTTGATCCTAAAGTTGTTCAATTGTCTGCTTTTTTATTGGTTGTGAGTGGTGTGGTGATTGCTGTTTCAGGGCAGGCGGGTGATTTGTTGGTATCGATGTTGAAGCGAAAAGCGCAGGCAAAAGACAGCGGCACGCTTATTCCTGGCCATGGCGGTGTTCTGGACCGTATTGACTCACTGCTTTTGGCCACACCGATCTTTCTCGCACTTTTGTGGGTGATGTCATGAGAAGTGTGAGTGTTTTAGGCATTACAGGATCTATAGGGCAAAGTACTCAAGAAGTGCTAGCCCGACATAGCGAAAACTATGAAGTGAATGCTTTGACTGCGCACCAAAATGTGGACTTACTGATTGAATATGCCCATTACCTGAAAGCCAAAAAGGTCGTGATTGGCCATGAGCGACATTACGAACATTTGAAAGAAAGTCTGAGCGGTACCGGTATTGAAGTTGCGGCCGGGCGTGAAGCTATTTTAGAAGCAGCGGCGGAGCCTGTTGATTGGACAATGTGTGCAATAACAGGCATGACAGGCCTGGAACCGCTTTTAAAAGCCATAGATCGTGGCGGCAAAATTGCGATTGCTAATAAGGAGCCTCTGGTTGCGGCTGGTGAGCTTGTGATGAAGCGAGCGCAAGAAAGCGGTGCAACCTTGCTGCCTGTTGATAGTGAGCATAATGCGATTTTTCAGGTGTTTGAGGCGCAAAATAGAGAGGCTATCACAAAGCTGATTATCACAGGCTCCGGTGGACCGTTTCGAACATGGAGCGCAGAGCAAATTGCAAAAGCTTCCATAGAGGATGCGTTGAATCATCCGAACTGGAGCATGGGACAAAAGATTACAATCGATAGCGCTACGCTTATGAATAAGGCGTTAGAAGTGATTGAAGCGCATTACTTATTTGATATTCCACAAGAGCGAATTAAAGTGTTGATACACCCGCAATCGATCATTCATTCTATGGTCGAATATGTCGACGGTTCCGTGTTGGCACAGATGGGCGCGCCGGATATGCGCACACCTATAACGCAAAGCTTGGCGTGGCCAGAGCGTATGGAGACGCCAGGAGAGACTTTGGATATGAAATCTCTATCTGATTTGACCTTTGAACAAGTCGATTATGAGCGCTTTCCTGCTATGAGCTTAGCTTACCAAGCCTTAGAAAAAGGGCAATCGGCTTGCTTGGTTATGAATGCGGCGAATGAAATCGCGGTTCAGGCATTTTTGAACAATAAGATCAGCTTTACTGATATTGTGAGCTTGGCGCAAGATGCGTTGGATAACCATACAGCTATGCCATTAAATAGCCTTGAAGAGATATTAGAGTTCGATCATGATGTGCGCGCAAAAACAGAACGCGCTATATTAGATATAAACAAGAATCAGAAAGCAGCCTAAATGACTTCAATTTTTGACCTATTTCAGCTTATTGCCAGCAATGTATGGCTCTATGGCGGAACGTTTCTTCTGGTTCTGAGTATTCTTGTTTTTGTGCATGAGTGGGGGCATTACATTGTGGCGCGTATGTGTGGCGTTCGTGTGGAAGTTTTTTCAATCGGTTTCGGGAAAGAAATTTTCGGTAAAGACGATAAGCATGGAACGCGCTGGAAGTTCTCACTGATCCCGCTCGGCGGATACGTTAAAATGTTCGGAGACACTGATCCGGCAAGCGCAGGGCACTCCGACAATGTTGAAGACGGTGAACAGCCACCAAGACCTATGACGGATAAAGAGCGCGGCGTGGCTTTCTTTGCAAAACCCGTATGGCAGCGATCACTGATTGTCTTTGCAGGGCCGGCCATTAATTTCCTATTCGCTATTTTGATCTTGGCAGGTCTTTACACATTTTATGGCCAACCCATCACACCGCCTTTGGCATCAGCCGTGATTGTCGATAGTGCTGCGGACCGTGCAGGATTTGAACCGCATGACAGAGTGCTGACCATTGACGGGGTTAAAATCAACCGATTTGAAGATATTCGCCGTGTGGTAACTGTTGCTTTGGATACACCATTAAAGTTTATGGTTGAGCGCAACGGCGAAATCGTGGAATTCACCGCCACCCCTGATAAAGAAGAGCTTGAAGACCGTTTTGGATTTAAACAGTCTCGTGGGCTTTTGGGGATTATTGGTCCCGGTAATGGTTTGATGCTTGAAAGCATTCTTTCGGTTGATGGTAAGAGTGTTGAAGGGGCGGATCAGGTGCGTGATGCTTTATGGCCTAAGTTGGGGCAAGATATGACTGTTCAGCTGGATAGAGGGGCTGAAGTCGATGTTATTCGTGTGAAGCCTCTTAAAGATTTGAATGAAGGGTTCAATGATCCAGAACATGTTGATTATGAGCATTTGGTCGTCACGAACACTCTGGATGAGAGTTTTATAAAACACTCGTTACCGAGCGCTTTATTGTATGCAGTGAACGAGACATGGGTTATTACAGCGAGCACATTTACCGCTTTAGGGCAGATGATTACAGGTGTACGGAGTGCAACAGAGCTTGGCGGAATAATTCGTATTGGAGCCATTGCCGGTGATATGGCACAGGCAGGTTTGATAGCGTTGATAACATTCACAGCATTATTATCCATAAATCT
>JBCCLQ010000030.1:0-13639 GCA_039026795.1 Pseudomonadota bacterium | reverse complement strand
TTTTGACGAAAGAGCCTAAAATTATAGTTAATTTTTTGAAAATTTATGCGTGCGTGCCGAATATTCTGTCCCCGGCATCACCAAGCCCGGGAACAATAAAAGCATTTACATTCAATGACTTATCCAATGATGCCAGATAAATCGGCAAATCGGGGTATACATCCGATACTGCTTTTACCCCTTCCGGAGCCCCGACCAGCGCCATAAAGCGGATTTGAGAGGCTTTTGCCCCTTTTTTCAGTATCGCATCCAGCGCAAATAGCGCTGATCCGCCAGTCGCCAGCATCGGGTCAACCAGAATAACAGGCTGATCGGCAATATCCGGCAATTTCACCAGATATTCGACAGGTTTATGGGTTGCTTCATCTCGATACACACCGACATGGCCGATAGAGGCTTCAGGCAGCATTTTATGCAACCCGGCCGACATGCCGAGGCCAGCGCGTAAAATCGGCACGATAACGGGATACGGTTCGGCCAAAACAGGTGCATCCATGGCCTCAATCGGTGTTTCAATTGTTTTGGTTGTTATCGGCAGGTCCTTTGTGACTTCCACGGCCATCAACTGCGCGATCTCGTCCAGCAACTGTCGAAAGACATGATCGGGCGTATCCTTTTGCCGCATACGGCTTAGTTTATGCTGCACCAACGGATGATCAACGATAGTCAGATTTGGAAAATCGGGATGTGAGCTCATAACTGCCACCCTACTCTGGCAGCCACTCTTTTTCCAGTGAATCCAGCGTGCCCTCTTTGATCGCCGCGCGGACTTCGCGCATCAGACGGTTCATAACAGCTACGTTATGTTGCGATACCAATTGATAAGCCAACATCTCACCGGCTTTAAACAGGTGATGCAAATAGGCTTTAGAGAAATCGCGTGAGCATGGAATATCGAGACTCGCATCCAACGGCTCGGGATCATCTTTGTACCGCGCATTCATCAAATTGATCCGTTCATTTGGATTGCCCCGCATCAACGCCATACCATGACGCGCAATCCGTGTCGGAATCACACAATCCAACGTATCAATCCCATACTTCACCGATTTAAATACGTCCCGAATACGCCCGATTCCAAGGAAGTGAATGGGACGGTCCGGATGATTATGCGGCTTACACCAATCCAGAATGCCATACATCTCTTCTTCCGATCCGCCCAAACAGCCGCCGATGGCTGTGCCGAAAAACGGACGATCTGCAATGATCTGCGCACTTTCAACGCGTAAATCTTCATAAACCCCGCCCTGCACGACACCATACAATGCTTGGCTACCATCATGGGATTTTTCGAACGCTGCCAGCGAACGATCCCCCCAACGCATCGACATCGCCGTTGAATTCGCGGTGTATTCACGTGATACGTGATATGGCGGACATTCATCCATCTGTACAATCAAATCCGCGCCCAGCTTGCGTTGCAAATCAATTGATATCTCGGGGCTGAGTTTCAATTCCCGCCCATCCAGATAAGATCGGAAACGCGCGCCTTCTTCATCAATTTTGATCAGGCTCTCACGCTTTTTAACATTACGTCCTTTGATTTCATCGGCACAGGACGCATGCCCCATGGAAAACACCTGAAAGCCCCCAGAATCCGTCAGCATCGGGCCATTCCAATTCATGAATTTATGAAGCCCTCCCATCTTCTGAACCAACTCCGCACCGGGCTGGATCATCAAATGATAGGTGTTGGCGAGGATAATGTCTGTCTGCGCTTCTTGAAGCTGTGCGGGCGACACATTTTTAACGGATGCCTTCGTCCCGCAAAAAATGAAATTGGGAGTCTCAATCGTGCCATGCGGTGTTGTCAAACGACCAAGTCGCGCGCCGGATGCATCCTGATGCAACACTTCAAAATCAAAATTCGGATAATCCAATCCGGGATCAAAAAACCCGCCGGGAATATTCACCTCAGCGGGTTTGGACTGGCTTTTACGTTTAGCCATGATGATTTAAGCGGCTTTTGCTTTCGCTTTTTCAACTTCGGCCTTGATCGGACGAAGTGCCGGATCCAGCTTTGTCTTCGCTGTATTCAGCAAAAATGAGTCGATACCCCCTTTGTGGTCCAGCGTGCGCAAACCGGCAGCAGAAGCACGGATTTTGATCTTACGCGCCAGCAATTCACTGTAAACGCTAGTTTCCTGAATATTCGGCATGAAAGTACGGCGCGTCTTGTTTTGCGCGTGGGATACATTGTTCCCGAACATTACTTTTTTACCTGTAATCATGCATTGGCGGCTCATGGCTAAAATCCTTATCAATCGTCATATTTCTTAAATTCTGGGCGGAACATACTGGTATTCGCCCCTAAAAGTCAAGCAATTGATGACCTGAAACAATCATTCCCCCGATCAGGGTCATAAATAGCAATAAAGTGGCCATCAAAACGCAGTAAACAGCGCGATGTAGGTGCTTGGAGTCCAATTGAGCCGTAGCCCCTTGTGGCCCAACCCAGGTGCGTTTAATCACATGCCCGTCCAGATCAGTAGCTGGTCCCCCCAGGGATATCTCTAATCCCCAAGCCACAGCTGTCATTGGCAAGCCCCCTTCGGGATATGGCGCATTGTTTTTGTGCGCATTCCACCCTTTCAAAGCTTTGGTCATCATAGCTGTTGGCGTGAACACACATGCAAGTGAGAGTAAAGTCGCCGAAAATATGGATGGAATCATCCCCGTCAGCTTTTCCAGCGCAATCATAATCACGGCAAACCCGTTTGACGTTCCATCACGCCCGAACCGCCAGCTTAAAGCCGCCAAAGCCGCATACACATATGCGCCGGGCAGTCCGAGAATCAAATACCACACAATCGGCGCCACAAGCGCTTTATCGAAACCGCGCACAGCTAACCCAATACCTGTGCGCGTGATTGTATAATCATCCACGACCGATAAATTCTGACGCGCTGTTCGTGCCAAAGCGTAATATGTTCCCTCACCGACTGTTTTCTGCTCTAGCGCCTTATGAAGCTTCATTAACACAATCCAAAGCGCACCGGAGGATAAAAGCATGCTCAAGGCTAGTATCTCCGTGACTTTCCAGACCGGAAACACATTCACCAGCGTTTTCAGGAATTCACCAATTGCATAGGAAATCAGCAGTGCCACAACCGTAATGATGAACCCTCTGAGGATCAGATCACCTCGCGGACGCCCGGGTTTATCCATTTTACCGCCCATCCCACCGACCAGTCCGCTGATAATCCGCCAATACAGTGGGTTTGTATCCCCGCCCACAGGGCCGATCATCACACCAATGAATGCAGATATAAACAGCGCAATCGCAGCGACAGGCAGGCGTGAAGGGTCAAAAATTAGGCTGTGAAGGTCTTGAAAAGTTTCAAACATTTACGGATATAACCAAACTCTGATATTCTTATTATTATCTCGTTTCGCTTTCTGGCGAACAAGTAAAAAACCTTTCTTTTTTGCTGCATCGCAATATATTACTGTATATTCACTTTTAAGGGCTACAATAACAGCATGCTATACCACTTGTATGAACTGACACACGCTATGCTCACGCCGGCTCGTATTGCGGCAGAGCTCACCAAGAGTGCAGTCAAAAACCCGTGGAATCCGGTGTCTCACACACAAGTCGGACGCAATATCGCAGCCAGCACTGAATTATTCGAGCGCGTTACCCGCCGTTTCGGCCAGCCGGACTGGATGATCGATCACACGCTGATTGACGGTCACCGCATAGACGTGGAGATCGAAGCGACTGTTGAAAAACCGTTCTGTACGCTCACCCATTTCAAGCGCCACACCAAGCGCAAAGACCCGCAAGTGCTGATCGTCGCACCCGTATCAGGGCACTACGCCACACTTTTACGCGGCACTGTGGAAGCGCTTTTGCCTCATCACGATGTCTACATCACCGAATGGATTGATGCGCGCCAAGTGCCTTTGGCGGACGGCAAATTCGATCTGGATGATTACATCACCTATTTACGCGAATTCATGTCCCTTTTGGGGCCCAAAACACACATTGTCGGTGTGTGTCAGCCAGCTGTACCTGTTTTGGCAGCCGTATCTCTGATGGCTGCGGACGAAGACCCGAACCAGCCTCTAACCATGACGCTCTTCGGCGGTCCCATAGATACCCGCGTCTCGCCTACAGCAGTGACCAAATTGGCCGAAGAACGCCCTTTAAGCTGGTTTGAACGAACAGTTTTAACAGACGTACCATTTTACTACCCAGGAGCCTTTCGTAAGGTATATCCGGGCTTTTTGCAGTTATCGGGCTTTATGCAGATGAATTTGGATCGCCATGTCGGCTCCCACATGGAGTTTTTCAAACATGTGATCGTCGGTGACGGGGACTCGGCAGAAAAACACCGCCAATTCTACAATGAATACAACGCCGTGATGGATATTACGGCTGAATTCTACCTGCAAACAGTCGAAGAAGTGTTCCAGAAGCATTCTTTACCTAAAGGCCAGATGAAATGGCGCGATCCATTGACCGATAAACTTGTGCCAGTACGTCCGAAAGCCATTGAGCATACGGCTTTACTGACAGTTGAAGGTGAATTGGACGATATTTCCGCCCGTGGACAGACCACAGCTGCCCATGATTTATGCTTTTCTATCCCGCAAAAGCACCAATATCACCATTTACAGCCCAAAACAGGCCATTACGGCATCTTTAACGGTAAAAAATGGCGAAAAGAGATTATGCCGCGCCTGCGCCACTTCATCCGATTGCATGATACGGACGTTAATCCAATACCCAAACGCGACCTTGAACACACACCCGATCTTGCACCCGAACGTTTCAACCGCGATCGTCACGGCGTTGCAGCCGTCAAACGATGGCTCAAGAAGAAGGATTCGGTAAAATCCTGATTTTATGATTAATTTCAACAACTTAAAAATTTTTCAAACTCTCACTTGTCAAGATAATTTTCTTGATTATAGTAGGCACATGACATCCAAAAAGTTGGTACACCTACAGGCGGGCTTGCCCGAAAACCTGATTGTGAAGGTATC
This sequence comes from Pseudomonadota bacterium, assembly GCA_039026795.1. Taxonomy (GTDB): domain Bacteria; phylum Pseudomonadota; class Alphaproteobacteria; order Micavibrionales; family Micavibrionaceae; genus JAUHXT01. The sequence goes on along the minus strand of JBCCLQ010000030.1, from coordinate 8,644 downwards.
TCCGCGCGCCAAAAGAATGGCCTTGCGGTTAGACCCGCAAAGCCGTGTGATGAACCTGGTTGTCCCCAAACGTGCCCGTCTGGAAAACGCCTATTTGTTCGCGAACGAGCATAAACAATGGATTTACGATCGTCTGGCCGAACTTCCGGACCCTGTACCGTTCGAAGATGGCGAAAAACTGCCTGTTTTTGGCATGAAACGTCAGATCGAAGTTGACTACGATCCTGATTTAAGAAAGACCGATATCGAATTGTATTCAAACGAACTTTATGTTTCTACGAACAAGGAAGATCCAAGTAATCGTATCAAACGTTTCCTCAAGGAAGAAGCCAAAAACCACATGACCGAAATGGTGCATGAAAAGGCCGCAGAGATTGGTGGAGACGTACAGTCCGTGACCATCCGCGATACCAAGTCCCGCTGGGGCAGCTGTTCCGAAGATGGCAAGATTTCCCTATCCTGGCGCCTTATTTTCGCCCCTTACGAGGCCATGGACTATGTGGTAGCCCACGAAGTCGCCCATTTAGTGCATATGGACCACGGCGATCGCTTCTGGGATCTATGCGCCGACCTGTCCGAAGACTTCTCCACCGGCGTGATGTGGATGAAGGAACACGGCCACGAACTCATGCGCTACGGCGTGAGTGAGGATGCATTCTAACTTACATTAGGTTTGACAGGAAAATCTAAAACTTTATGCCTGTATAAAGTTGGAGATTTCAGAGCAACAAGCCCTCTGTTTTTAGTCCTTTTGCAACGCACATCATAAAATCGACCTATCATTAAGGCTTCCGCCTTGTTTTGTCTTATTCTGATAAAAGCCAATTTTTCCCGGCCTTTCTCCGATAAGCTCAAGGTTAACATAGAATATCTGTTGCTTCCCCGAGCTCCAACAATCGCAGGCATATCTTCCATAGCCAGTAAGTTTCCTGATATATTTTCGTATTTCTCGTCAGGCCTCCACGCTGAGGAGACCCGTCTAGATTCTTTTTGAAAGTCACCTGTCAGAAGTTTTGCACCAATCACAAAAAGACACCTAAGTTTTTTAAATTGTTATTACACATCCAAAACACTCTGTAAAATCACTTGGGCGGCGAGTTTATCAACCACTTGTTTGCGCTTTGTTCGGGACATATCCACATCTTTAACCAAAAACTCTTCCACAGATTGTGTGGATAACCGCTCATCGGCCAGAGCAATCCACATTTCTGTCCCCTCTTCCATCCCCAGTACGTGTGGATATTTCGCCAATTCATCGGCGAAGGAGCGTGTGGAATCGCAGCGCGGGCTTATGCTCCCGTCCATATTCAGCGGCCACCCCAAAACAATCCCACCAATCTCATACTCCTTCGCAATCTTGCCCAGCGCGTCCAGATCACGCGAGAATTTTGTGCGCTCAATCGTGGTGAGCGCGCTTGCTATCGTCTGATCCTGATTGCTGACGGCAACACCGATTGTCTTCGACCCAAGGTCCAAACCCATCAAGCGCACATTTTTTGGCTGCTGCCCCTTTATTTTCTCATACAAATCAATCATCTTCCTACCTCTACCCCATCCTGCATTCCGGCGAAAGCCGGAATCCATAATCCCACACTTACATTTCTGGATCCCGGCCTGCGCCGGGATGCCATTTATAAGATATTTTTCCTTTGCGTCTTGGCGTCTTGGCGTTTAAAAACTTCGTCATGGATAAGCAAACAGTACAAAAAGTCGCGAAACTCGCGCGTCTGGCGATCACAGACGAAGAAGCGGACAAAATGGTGTCCGAACTCGGTGGAATTTTGAAATGGGTGGAACAGCTCGGTGAAGTCGATACCGATAATGTCGAACCGCTCGCGAACGTTGCAAACATTGAACTCCGTCTGCGTGAAGATGAAATCACCGATGGGGGCGTTCAGGACGATGTACTGGAAAACGCACCCGAAAGCCTCGAAGGCTTTTTCGTCGTCCCGAAGGTGGTGGAATAATGAGCAACCTGACCAACCTCACAATTGCGGAGGCTCTCACAGGCCTTGAAAACAAAGATTTTACATCTGTGGAACTGACGCAGGCGCACATTGATGCCATGGAGGCCGCCAGAAATCTGAACGCCTTTATCGTTGAAACACCCGAGATAGCCCTCGAACAAGCCAAAGCGAGTGATGAACGCCGCGCTGGTGGAAATGCAGGTGCATTGGATGGTATTCCGCTTGCCATCAAGGATTTGTTCTGTACCAGAGGCGTGCAAACCACAGCCGCCAGCCACATTCTGGAAGGCTTTATTCCGCAATATGAATCTACCGTCACAACCAAACTATTTGATGACGGCGTTGTCATGCTAGGAAAAGTGAACCTTGATCAGTTTGCAATGGGCTCTGCCAATACAACCAGCTATTTCGGGAATGTGATCAGCCCATGGAAACGCAACGACGGGTCGAACGCGGAACTTGTCCCTGGCGGATCATCTGGTGGCTCGTCCTCTGCTGTCGCCGCCCGCATTGCCATGGGTGCAACCGGAACGGATACAGGGGGCTCCATTCGCCAGCCCGCGTCCTTTACAGGGATTTGCGGTATCAAACCCACTTATGGGCGCTGCTCACGTTGGGGTATTGTCGCCTTTGCATCATCTTTGGATCAGGCTGGAGCGTTCGGTCGCACGGTTGAAGACTCTGCGCTTCTTTTGAAATCCATGTCAGGCTTTGATCCGAAAGACAGCACATCTGCGAATAAGGAAGTGCCTGATTTCGCCGCAACACTGGATCAGGACATCAAAGGCAAAACAATCGGTATCCCCAAAGAATACCGCGTAGACGGTATGCCCGATGAAATCGAACAGCTTTGGCAACAGGGCATTGAATGGATGAAGGATGCAGGCGCAAACATCGTCGATGTTTCACTGCCGCATACAAAATATGCGTTGCCGACTTATTACATCATCGCTCCGGCTGAATGCTCATCCAACCTCGCCCGCTATGACGGTGTACGTTACGGATTGCGCGAAGATGGTGAAGACCTGATCGACATGTATGAAAAAACGCGCGCTGCAGGCTTTGGTGAAGAAGTCCGTCGTCGTGTCATGATCGGAACATATGTTCTATCTGCCGGTTACTATGATGCCTACTACATCAAGGCACAAAAAGTCCGCCGCTTGATTTTGCAAGATTTTGAAAAAGCATATGAACAATGTGACGCGCTTCTGACGCCAACAGCGCCATCTGCTGCTTTCGCAATCGGTGAAAACGAAGATGACCCTATCAAGATGTACCTGAATGACGTCTTTACGGTTCCCGCATCATTGGCCGGCCTTCCAGGAATGTCTGTTCCTGCAGGTCTGGATAAACACGGCCTGCCTTTGGGGCTTCAGGTGATTGGCCGCAGATGGGATGAAGAAACAGTTCTGCAAGTTGGACGCGCGATCGAGAAATCTGCTAACTTTAAGGCTGTACCTCACACAATAACGAAAGCAGCCGCCTGATGCGTATATTAGCCCTTATGCTCTTGATATCCATGCCTGTTTTGGCTCATGCCGCTACACCGATCAATGAAAAAACCGCTCGCGCCTACTACCAAAACTGCATCAATCAAGAAGCACCAATGATGAGCGAAGATACACAAAAGACAATGTGCTCCTGCACGGCTAACAAGATGATGCAAAACATTACAGTAGAAGATGTACAGGCCATGAGCTCGGAACAAACCAGCATCGCGCGCCCGGCAGCGAATAAAGTCATGCTGGATGTCTATGCGCCTTGTATCGAAGCACCGGCGAAGGATTACTACTTCAACACATGCGTATCCAACCCTGAAACAGCTAACATCTCAAAACAGCCGGAACGTTTATGCGATTGCATGTCTTCGGAAGTTGCGGGCTTTTTGGCTCAAAACGGACAAGGTGTGTTTGCAGATATTCTGGATCGCAATCCTACTATTCTAGATCCGATGCAGGCTTTGGCAGAAGATCCGGAGTTTAAACAATTTGCCGAGAGCAAACTCCTCGGCTGCTACACGAAGAATAGATAATAACCCAAGTCGCTTGATTTTAATTTTTTAGGAGAAACAAGCGACGACGAGTACAAAAGTTACTTTAGGAGCGCAGTGACGCACTAAAAAAGGAAAAGGAAGCGACGAAATGGCACAACTCATCCAAGGTGAAACAGGTGAATGGGAAATCGTAATCGGCATGGAAATCCATGCGCAGGTGATTGCGAATTCTAAACTCTTTTCCGGCTCGGCCACGGCTTTCGGCGCGGAACAAAACAGCCAGGTCTCTATGGTCGATGCAGCGATGCCCGGCATGCTGCCTGTCTTGAATGAAAAATGTGTGGAACAGGCCATTCGGACTGGTTTGGGCTTAAACGCAGAAATTCACAATACATCCGTGTTTGCCCGCAAAAACTATTTTTATGCTGATTTACCGCAAGGCTATCAGATTTCACAATACGACCAACCAATCGTTGGCGAAGGTAAGATCGAAATTGATTTGCCGGACGGCAGCACCAAGGATATCGGTATCACCCGCCTGCACCTTGAACAGGATGCAGGGAAATCAGTTCATGATCAGCACCCGTCTAAAAGTTTCGTTGATTTGAACCGCTCCGGCTGTGCGCTGATGGAAATTGTCTCTGAACCCGATATTCGCGGGCCCGAAGAAGCCGCCGCATACATTTCCAAAATCCGCATGATCCTGCGTTACCTCGGTACATGTGATGGGAATATGGATGAAGGCTCCATGCGCGCCGATGTGAACATTTCTGTGCGCAAACCGGGTGATGAATACGGAACACGCGCCGAAATCAAAAACGTAAACTCGGTCAAGGCCGTCCAGCAAGCTATTGAATTCGAAGCGCGCAGACAGATTGAGATTATCGAAGATGGCGGCGAAGTCGATCAGGAAACCCGCCTGTGGGACCCGAACAAGATGGAAACCCGTTCCATGCGCTCCAAAGAAGACGCGCATGACTACCGCTATTTCCCCGATCCAGATTTATTACCGCTTCATGTCAGCAACGATCAAATCGAAAGCATCCGCGAGACTTTGCCCGAGCTTCCGGATCAAAAGAAACACCGTTTCATCAGCGATTATGGCCTGTCCGCCTATGACGCATCCGTTTTGATCGCCGAACAATCCCGCGCCGATTATTACGAAGTTGTCGCGAACGATAACGATACCAAACTCGCTGCCAACTGGGTGATTAACGAACTGCTCGGTATTCTCAACAAGGATGACAAACATCTGGATGACTCCCCTATTTCGGCGGAACAACTGGGCGGCTTGATCGCACTTATTAGCGACAACACCATTTCCGGTAAAATCGCGAAGGATGTGTTTGCAGAGATGTATGAGAGCGGTAAAGACGCGGCCAAAATCGTCGATGAAAAAGGCCTCAAACAAGTCACCGACACAGGCGCTATAGAAGCCATCATTGATGAAGTCATCACCGAAAACCCTGACAATGTCGAAGCCTATCGCGGCGGCAAAGACAAACTCTTCGGCTTCTTCGTTGGTCAGGTCATGAAAAAATCACAAGGCAAGGCCAACCCCGCTATGGTGAATGAACTACTCAAGAAAAAATTGACATAACTTTATCCTCGTCCTAATGTCCTTTCTTATTCATTATTAGGAAGGGAATAATTATGCGTGTACAGCTGGGAAGTATAGCTCATCAAGTCATGGAAGCTTTACCGGGTCAGGCAATGGAGCCTCAAACCCTCATATACTGGAGACATTTAAACGTTACTGTAACAAGGGATGAGACTGGTCAAGCGCGGGCAAACTTATTCTTTTCAACATCTAACGACGAAAGCTCCACGGGGGCTTCTTACCAAGACAGATTAACAGGAATTGAATCAGCTATCAGATACAGCTTAAGTCCTAATAAAGAAGCTTGGGAAACTGGTTTTTTAGAAGCAGATGCCCCTGAAATAGAAGCTTTCAGAATAGGTGACCGTACACTTGGGAAACATGAAGCAGATATCATGGATCGCCGTTTAAGATTAAATGGTCTCACCGCTGAAGATAAGGATAACTTAAGAAACGATCACCCTCTCGTTTTGAAAATATCTGTTGCTTTGGATCCCGTTTCAGACAATCAAAACTTTAAAGCGCTGATGGCTTTTTTGGCGCCAAAAGACGATTTTGTTATTTCTCCAGACGTAGCAAGCAAGATTAGAAGGTTTGTTACTCGCGCGGCCGCAAATGACGACACGCCGATACCACCTACTGCCTCACGAAAGCCCGTTGACCAAAGCGCCCCGAGAACTAGTCCTTAAAAACGCTCTTTGTTTATCTATAAACATTGCAGAAAAAGGAATATTATCCTATAATATTCCTATGTTTTTGCCCCCAAGAGACAACACCCCAAAAAAGAAATCCATAAATATCAATGCGTTAAGACCCCCCACCCCCTTCAATATGATGGAACAAACTACTGGATCGGGGGTTTTACAAACAAAATCAGCATGTTATTGTATGGTTTTTAAACAAAATCATAAGGCCACATGACAAACCGCATTGACCTCACCCACACCTTTACCGATGACATGCCGGTATTTCCCGGTGATCCGCGATCAAAACTCACTTTATCCATGACCGTTGAAAAGGACGGATTCCGTGACGAAATACTGGAAACCGGCATGCATGTCGGTACGCACATGGACGCCCCCATGCATATGCTGGAGGATAGCTTTCCCGTATCCGATATCCCGCTTGATCAATGTTCGGGTCCCGGTATTTTGCTGGATGTGCGCGGACAAAAAGAAATCACGTCGGAACATTTTGATGTATCAAAACTCCAAACAGGCGGAATCGTTCTTTTACAGACCGGATGGTCAGAAAAATTAAGGGACGGTAATTACATGACGGACTACCCTGTTTTGTGCAAAGACGCTGCTCATTGCTTCGTCAATGCCGGGATCAAAATGGTTGTGTTCGAAACCCCGTCACCGGATGTAGAGCCCTTCCCTATTCATCATATTCTGATGAGCAATAATGTATTGATTGTTGAAAATGCCACCAACTTTTCGGCGCTGGAAAGCGTTGAACACTTTACAATTCACGCCTATCCCGCCAAATTTGAAGCCAGTGCCGCACCGGTGCGCATTTTTGCAGAAATCAACGAGGGGGACTCATGACACAAAAATACGAATATAAAGTTGCGGTGTACCGCGAAGGATTGCTGGGTTCTATATTCTTGCAAGGTTCAAAGGTTGATCCTGTGAAATATTCGGAATTTTTGAATAAAAATGCTGCTGATGGCTGGAAAGTGATCACTATGGAACGTGAATCGCGCAGGGAATTGCTATTCTTCAAACGCGAAGCTTTCATTACCATTCTGGAGCGGGAGGTTTAGAGATGAAAGACGCATTAGAACGCCGCAAAATGTATGGCATCGCCTTTTTGATGTCCGGCCTTGCGCTCGGCGGTGTTGGGTTGCTCAGCATGTGGATGCCCGATTTAGTCTCGACTACCACACTCAAAATTATATTTTCACTGATTATCGCGGCAGCACTCAGCTGTACTTTGTTTATGCTCACTTTCGCGAATGAAGACGGTAAATTGCCCAAGAAAATGAGCATGATTATCGGTGCTTCTTCGATTGCGCTTGCCGCTATTTTGTTCGGTGAAGTCTGGTTCGACCTCTTCGAAAAGACTTTGCTCGGAAAACTGGTTGTAACCTTACTCGTCATTTCCGCACTCGCCGGTTTTGTTATCACCGTGTGGGAAGATTTCTTTGAATCTAAAAAATTAAAAGATGAAGGGTATTTGGATTAGCCATGGCAACATTGCAACCCGGACAACGCACTTCCCTGCTCTACTCACCCCAAAAACGTCACCGCGTACTGGCGGGGCTCAGCTGGGATGCCCGCACAGATGACGTTACATTTGTTGGAAAACTTCAGGGCGATACGCAACATGACCTCGATATCTGCGCCTATATCTATGACGATGAAGGTGACTTTATTGATCTGGTGACGGCTGATGCGAACGAAGCGATTGATGAATCAGGCTGCATTTATCACAGCGGTGATGATCAAAGCGGCGAAGGTGAAGGCGATGACGAAGCGATATCGGTTGAACTCCTCAACCTGCCGGATGAAATACACGACATCTTTTTCCTCATTGAGGTGCAAAGCAATCACTTCCTGGGCGATATCGCCGAAATCTCAATGCGCATTGCAGATGGCCTAACGGATAACGAACTTCTATACATCGAAGTCGATGACCCCAAAGCGAAAGAAGCAATTGCCTTCACCTTCGCTCATATCTATCGCAGCGAAGAAAGTGGTACAGGCTGGATGCTCCATTACATCGGTGAATGCCCTGATACTGACTCTGTCGATAACTGGGGCGACTACTTTAAGCAGTATTTGTCTTGATCTATCAACGTCCTACTGCTAACTCTCTATTTTTAAGGGCACGTGGCCGAGCGGCTGAAGGCGCTCCCCTGCTAAGGGAGTATGGGGCTTGTAACTCCATCGAGGGTTCGAATCCCTCTCTCTCCGCCAACATGATTACCCTAGTCACAAAATACGCGCCCGTAGCTCAGTTGGATAGAGTACCTGGCTTCGAACCAGGTGGTCGGGAGTTCGAGTCTCTCCGGGCGTGCCATTTATTTTTAATTCAAGTCAAGTAATATGTTGGTTTTGTGTACGTAATATGGTAATA
>JBCCLQ010000029.1:0-13643 GCA_039026795.1 Pseudomonadota bacterium | reverse complement strand
GTAACGGCGTCAACTCGTCAAGGATACGCCCTTTCGGCACGGCTAAAATCAGTTTTTCGCTCATGGGAAGTGTTGTAACGATAGATGATTATAAAATCACGGGTTTTTTTAAACCCGTTCGATATCGGCGCCGACGCCGGTGAGTTTTTCAACGATGTTTTCGTAGCCGCGATCCAAATGGTAAATCCGGTTGATGGTGGTTTCACCTTCGGCGACCAGACCAGCCAAGATAAGCGCGAGGGACGCGCGTAAATCTGTCGCCATCACTTCCGCACCGGTAAGTTTCGAAACGCCGCGTATAATAGCTGCATTGCCCTGTACGCGGATGTCAGCGCCCATACGGTTGAGTTCCGGTACATGCATAAAGCGGTTTTCAAAAATGGTTTCGTTGATCATGCCTGCACCGTCACACATCGTGAGCATGGTCATAAATTGTGCTTGTAAATCGGTTGGGAAACCGGGATAGGGTTCGGTCATCAAATCCACACCTTTGATTTTCGCACCATTACGTTTCACAATCACGTCATCGCCATCCTGCCGGATATCCATGCCTGCTTCGGTGAGCAATCCAACAAGAGCACTCAACAAATCCATACGCGTGTTTTGCAAACGCAGCTCACCACCCGTTAAACCAACGGCGCACATGTAACTACCTGTTTCGATGCGGTCCGGAACAACGCTATGTGTCGCCGCATGCAAGGAACTTACGCCCTGAATACGAATTTCGGATGTGCCCAAACCTTCGATCTTGGCGCCCATGGCTTTTAACGCTTCACCTTGGTCAATGATTTCAGGTTCACGTGCAGCGTTTGATAATACTGTTACGCCATCCGCCAAGGTTGCTGCCATCATCAGGTTTTCTGTCGCACCAACGGATACTTTTGGGAAACTGATTTCCGCGCCTTTTAGACCATTGGATGCTTCAGCCTTGATGTAACCTTCTTCAATCTCAATTTCTGCGCCCATGGCGCGCAGGCCATTGATGTGCAAATCCACAGGACGCGTGCCTAGCGCACAACCGCCCGGTAAAGACACATGCGCATGACCATGACGTGCAAGCAGGGGGCCCAGCACCAAAACACTAGCCCGCATTTTGCGCACCAAATCATATGGGGCAACATGGTTTGTAATCTCTCGTGCATGCAAAATGGCAACGCCATCACTGCGCAGTGCCACACGCACACCCAGATGCGTTAACACTTGCGCCAGTGTGCGTACATCCATCAGGCCGACAGGCATGTTGTGCAGTTGTAAAGGCTGATCACTCAAAATCGCAGCGCACATATGTTTCAGGGCGGCATTTTTCGCCCCGCTGATACGGATAGAGCCGTTCAGGGCATTGCCGCCGCGCACACGCATTTTCTCTAAGCCAGAGGATTTCACTTCCTCAGGAGAGATCAACTCAATCGTTTGAGCCTCATCTTGCTGTTCCAGCGGTTGGGCTGTATCCATCATCTGCTGTGCTTTTGCCTTAGTCATAATCGCTAACCTTATAGAGAGTTTGGCCGAGAAAGCCAACATGAATATCCTTTATAGCAAGATTAAGGCCAGAATGGGACGTTTTCTGCTTATTCTTTAATTCGCGGCAAGGTCACGCCCTGCTGGCCCATATATTTGCCGGCGCGGTCGGCGTAGGATGTTTCGCAGACTTCACTACCCTTAAAGAACAAGAATTGCGCTACCCCTTCATTGGCATAGACCTTTGCGGGCAGGGGCGTGGTGTTGGAAATCTCCAACGTGACATGCCCTTCCCATCCGGGCTCCAGCGGTGTGACATTCACAATCAAACCACATCGCGCATAGGTGGATTTACCCAAGCAAATCACCATCACATCGCGCGGGATTTTGAAATATTCGACGGAGCGTGTGAGCACGAAGCTGTTCGGCGGGATAATGCAGACATCAGTTGTACGGTCGACGAAGCTTTTCTCGCTAAAATCCTTCGGGTCGACAATCGCGTTATCGACATTGGTGAAAATTTTGAATTCATTCGAACAGCGCGAGTCATAGCCGTAAGAGGATAAGCCATACGATATCTTACCCTTGGCTGTTTGCTTTTCCTCAAACGGGGAAATCATATCGTGTTCCAGCGCCAGTTCGCGGATTTGCGCATCCGATAAAATGCCGGGGGCGGAAGAGCTAAGGGGGATATTGTCTTGTGTCGGTTTCAGCAATGCCATGGGCTACTCTTTTTCTTTTTTGGTGTTGTCCTTGCCTTGTGCCGCTTCTTTGCGGCGCTTTAAATTGGCGCGCAGGGCTTCCGCGCGTTTGTCGACCTTGTCAGGAACGCTGAGCAATGGTTTTTTGTCTGTCATAATATTCCAAACCTAGAGAAAAGCAGCGTGACAGGCTAGGAAAAATAGTGTGGATTAAGACCCTTCTGGGGATAAGACAATGCGAATATTTTTACTGTTTTTTGTTGTGATTTTGGGGGCATGTAGTTCGCGCTCCTTAGATGGTGCTGAAACTATTGCTTTTCAAAGTGCATCACCACAATGGTTTGATAGCGTCACAGGTGCACCAGATGTCACAGGGCGCGGAGAGCTGGTTTTTCCAGCGCAAGGCCATGCACCTTTCCCTGCCGTTGTAATCCTGCATAGTAGTCAGGGGCGTACGATCGCTGACAAGGAATTTGCACAAGCACTGATCGCAGAAGGATTTGCCGTTTTTGCACTGGATAGCTTTAGACCTCGTGGGTTGAGCAAGATTACTGATGAGCAAACCAAAGTCAGCGAAGCGTCTATTCTTTTTGATTTATTCGAAGCGCAAAAAGTTTTGATTCGACACCCTAAAATTGATTCAAAACGTATAGCTGTAGCTGGGTTTTCCAAAGGCGGAATTCCTGCTTTGTACGCTGCTTATCCGGTTCTTACTGACGCTTATGATCATGAGCATCCTTTTGCCGCTTACATTGCTTATTATCCATGGTGTGGGTTATCCCCGTCTGGTTTTGAAACAAATGGTCGTCCAATTCTTGTTCACGTTGGTTCATCTGATCGCATTACGCCGCCGGAATTGTGTGGTGATTTGGTTGCACAAACACGGCAATCAGATCCCAATGCACAAATTCATCTGCATGTATATGAAGGCGCTGGTCACGGTTTTAATCACCCTTACTTGCAAAATATTCCGGGTTTGCCTGTGACTTACGCCATTCCTAAAAATTGTCGGATTGTACAACAGGCAGATGGCAGTTTTACTGAGACGTTTTCAGATCGGGCACTAACAGGTGAAAATTATGCAGAAGTCATCACGGCTTGCAGCAAGCATGGTGGCTTCGTTTCTGGTGATAAAGATGCAACGCGTGAGGCTCTGGCGCGGACGCTAAATTTTCTGAAAGCGCATTTGACACAGGATGGGAAACAAGCTAATTCCAATGGCTTGAACAACGCCGCGGTAGCTCAGTGGTAGAGCGCGTCATTGGTAAGGTGACGCCCTCATCTTTTCCGATGATTTTTAACCCCATTTTCTTTAAATTTATCAAATATTTGCGCGATCAGGCGTTTTTCCTGCCGACACGATTTTTGTCCGGGTAAGTACTGGGTAAGCAAGGGGTGGAAAAGGCAATCTAACAGGGGATAATGAGGGAATGGGGTCAGCAAATAAGGCATATGGTGCCACGAGAGAGAATTGAACTCTCGACCTCACCCTTCATACCGCCACGGTTTTCACCGCCGCCCCATCAGGGCGTTTGCAGCCTGGACTATCTCTTCACCATGCCTCCGGATCAAGTCCGGGGTTTTAGGTGCTGCCCGTTTAGTCTCTACACCTTCCTCCGGGCTTTGATCGTTCAGTTTGAACTGTGTTGTTTCGTCGCTCATGTACGTTTGTACACTTCGCTCCTTACGCCTTGTTCAATCTAAACGCTCTTTGCCCACATTCAAGAGGCTTGGCTCGGGATTGCCATGGACTTTGTTTAAGTCCGGGAGGTTTCCCCGAATTTGAGCAGTGTTCTCTCGCCGGTTTCCAGGCGAGGAGGCAATTTTTCTTAATTACCAAGGGTGCGCTCTACCACTGAGCTACCGCGGCCTTTTGCTATGGGCTGGAAACTACAATACTTTTCCGGAAATGTCACGGGTGATTTTCGAAGATTCGCCCAAAAAAATCATTAAAAGCATGTTTGCAAATTTCTTTACGCCAGCCCCAGCACCTTTAAAATTTTGAGCGCGCTTTCCAGCTTTATCGTTGTCTTGCCCTGTTCGAAGCTGTTGAGCGTCGGCTTGCTTACCCCCGCCAGGACGGCAAGCTGTTCCTGCGTGAGTTTTTGCTCCTTGCGGCGCTTTACTGCTTCTTCGATAAAGTCTTGCCAATTAAGGCGAATGTTCCGTTCCATCTCTTTTCCATCAGTTTGATCAAATTGTCTTTAAAATCAACCGCGCCTGAAAATCCGTGGGGCGGCGCTTCGTTAATCGCGTCCTTCGCCTCTTCTATGTTTTTGGCCAGTCCTTCGGTGGCCATGTTGATCGCGGCGGGAGAGAGTTCGAATTCCTCGCCCAGCAGAATAAGATGACGGGCTTTGAGGTCACCGATTGGATGATCTTTGGATCCGGCAATCGTCAGTGCCAGCGTTTTATAATTATAGAGTGACGCCGCGACCTGATCGTAGCTCGGCGTCAATCGCAAACCACCATCGGTATGAAACATCGCGAAGTTTTTGAGGTGCATGTCAGTATTGCCCAATAGCAGCCCAGTTAAAATGCGGCGGTAGAGTAAATAGGCTTGCGTCGGCAGGCAGCCATCCGTTTGGAGTATAAAACCCGCCATATCTTTATGCGCGCCGTCGTACTTTGTGCGGGAGCGTCTGCCGAGGAGCTGGTTGAATTCCTCAAAATGGAGGCGTTCTTTGCCCTTCTCCCCTTTGGTGCGATCAAAGCGTTTAATCAAAAGCGCAGGTTCACCCAGCCCTTTGACTTCCTCGATACTGAGCTGAACGACTTCGTCGTCAGGCAGAAGTGCCTTAAACGCCAAAGTTGTTAAGTATTCATTTTCGATCAAATCGGGATGGTTCGCCGATGGAAATTTGGCGATATGCGTGCTTAGCTCGTCGATACGTGCCGGACGGTAAATACCGCCTTCCTCAATAACGGCGAGTTTTGGCTGTACGCCTGATAAAGATGCGCGGCTGGTCAGTACCGCCATCTCCTTCGGGTCGCTCATATCGAGCATCGCCTCGCTCAAATCTGACGGCTCCGGATCAATAATCGAAACAGCCCCGGCGCAATCAAAGCCGAACGCCAGCAGCAATTCAAAGCGCGAGACTTCGCGCCGCCCAAGCAGGCGGCTCTGTGCCTGTTCCAACCAGCCTTCGGAGACCAGATTGTCAAAAAAGGGCGGAAGGCCGTTATTGCTGATATGCGGCTCGGCGCGAACGGGCAGCGTATGCGCAATCGCCGGATGACGGCCCTCGATATAGCTGCTATCGTAGGTGAAGGTGACGCGTTCGCCCGGTTCCTCGCGGATGTAGCCCGCAAAGAGATCCTTATAATAAACCTTGCCCCATAATAAATTCGCCACGGTTAAATCCTTTTAACTGAAAAGCCTAGAAAAGCTAATAAAGTAAAATATAACTTACTTTTTAAGATTTTTCAAGGTTTTTGGTAAAGTGTATTTTACTAGATAATCTCGTAGTACCCGTTCTTCCTTGCTCCGCAGTATCTGATCCGGCCTTTTTCCTTGAGATCGGCAATGTCTCTCTTGGCTGTCCTCGGACTGATGTTAAATTGCCGGGTGATGTCCTTTGCGGAAATTCCGTGTTCCATTTTCAGCTTTAAAAGAAACCACTTTTGCCTCTTGTTCAATTTTAAAGGGACATTTAAAGAGCCATAATTTTCGGTGCGCATACTGCTTTTCTGTAACGTGCTGCCGTGCTCTTTTCTTTCACAAACGGCCTGAGAAATCAGAGCATAATCTTCCCAGAAGTCCGGCCCAAACAGGTAAGTTAAAATCCATTGCTGTAATGTCGGCGATGCTTTGACCAGTTTGATAAAATGCAGGGAGGAAGGCACTTTAAGGCCATCATACCAATTTTTGATCGTGCGTAGATTGGCTCCGGTGATTTGTCCGATTTTCTTGATCGTGGAGGTATGTTTGCTGAAGTCCTTATACAGGGAATGCGTGACAATCTCGGTAAGTTTTCTGTTTGAAATTTCCTCATTATGCCCCGGAAATAAAGGGTCTAATTTTGGTGAAGACATTTGACTATTCCTTTCTTTATCTTTGAAAAAGAACAGTTTGCGGTGCGCAGCCTGAAATTATGATCAGGCTCTTGCGCTTTTTTGTGTATTTAACGGCGGGCGATTGACAGTGCAGAATTATAAAAACGAGAAATCAGGGACAGAACATGACGGACGCAAGGCAGCGATGTATGTGCGCATGTCCACCGACCATCAGAAATATTCCACGGAAAATCAGGAGCAGGCGATCCGGGATTATGCGCAGCAGCGCAATATAGAGATTATTGCCACCTATGCCGATCAGGGCAAAAGCGGTCTGGATATTGGTGGACGTGAAGCGTTGCAGCGTTTGATTGCCGATGTACAGGACGGCAGCGCCGCATTCAATATCATTCTGGTTTTAGATGTCACGCGCTGGGGACGTTTTCAGGATGCGGATGAAAGCGCCTATTACGAGTATATCTGCCGCCGTGCCGGGATTGACGTGCAGTATGTGGCTGAACAGTTTGAAAATGACGGCAGCCCCGTTTCCACCATTGTCAAAGGTGTAAAACGGGCCATGGCAGGAGAATACAGCCGTGAGTTGTCGGCTAAGGTTTTTGCCGGGCAGTGTCGTCTCATTGAAAAAGGCTTCCGTCAGGGCGGTCCTGCAGGATATGGTCTGCGACGCATGCTGATCGATGAGCACGGCAGTGATAAAGGCACGCTTAAACGCGGTGAACACAAAAGCCTGCAGACCGACCGCGTTGTTTTAGTGCCGGGACCGAAAGATGAAATTGATACGGTGCGCCGGATTTATCGCTGCTTTGTCGATAAGCGCATGAATGAAAGCGAGATTGCCTTGCAGCTTAACCGGCAGGGTATAAAAACCGACTGGGGGCGCGACTGGACGCGTGGCACGGTGCAGCAGGTTCTGACCAATGAAAAATATATCGGCAATAACGTCTATAACCGCACGTCTTCCAAGCTCAAAAGTCGCCGTGTCGATAACGAGCCTGATATGTGGGTGCGCGCCGAGGGTGTGTTTGAAGCCATCGTTGAGGCGCGCTATTTTTATACGGCGCAGGCCATTATCGTCGAGCGCAGCCGCAGATTGTCCGATGAAGACCTGCTGACAAAACTGCGCGATCTGCATCAGCGCAAAGGCTGGCTTTCGGGAATCCTGATTGATGAAATCGATGATATGCCCTCCAGCAGTGCCTATGCTTATCGCTTCGGCAGTCTTATCCGGGCTTATCAGATGATCGGTTACACGCCGGACAGAGATTACCGCTATATCGAGATCAACCGCCATTTGCGCAAGATTTACCCTGGCATTGTCGAGGGAGCTATTCGCAGAATTGAAGAGTTGGGCGGCAGCGTTCACAGAGAGGTAACGTCTGATCTTGTCTATGTGAATGATGAAATCAGTGTTTCGATTGTCATCTGTCGTTGTTTTCAAACGCAGGCGGGCAGCAACCGTTGGAAGATACGCCTTGATAGCGGCCTGCGTCCGGATATCACCATTGTGATCCGCATGGATGAGTTGAATGAAGAGGCGATGGACTATTATCTTTTGCCGTCAATGGATATTGAAGATCCCAAGCTCCGGCTGGCCGACTCCAATGGCGTGCGCCTTGATGCTTACCGTTTCGATACTTTGGAGGACTTTTTCAGCCTGACCCGCAGGGTAGGAATATCGCCAAAATTATTGGGGGCCGCATGAGCAAAACCAGCAAAAATTCCAAAATTCAGATGGTGCCAGTCGAGGGTATTCATATCCTCAATCCCCGGGTGCGCAATAAGAGAGTTTTTCACGATATCAAAGAGAATATCTCTCGCGTTGGTTTGAAACGCCCTATCACGGTCACCAGATCTCAGAGTGACTCTGACAAGCCTTACGATCTTGTCTGCGGACAGGGGCGGCTGGAGGCTTTCATTGCGCTGGATCAGGCAGAAATTCCCGCCATTGTGATCGACGCCTGCGAAGAAGACGCGCTGGTTATGAGCCTGGTTGAAAATCTGGCGCGCAGGCAGCACAGCAGCCTTGATCTGCTCAAGGGCATTGAGATGCTGCTCAACAAAAAATACACCGCCCGGGAGATATCGGAAAAAACCGGGTTAACGCCGGAATATGTCAGCGAGATTATCAAGCTGATTGAGCGCGGCGAAGAACGACTGATCTCTGCCGTAGAGGCGGGAAAAATCCCCATCAATATTGCCGTGAAGATCGCGCTTTCCCCCGGTAATGAGCAGCATGCGTTGCAGGAAGCCTATGAGAATAATGAACTGCGGGGAAAACGGCTTATGCAGGCGCGCAAACTGATTGAGGCGCGGCGGCTCAGGGGCAAGACGGTCAGGGGCGGACGGCAATCGCCTCGCGGCAAAAGAACTGAAAATCTCTCCGGGCGCGATATCGTTATGGCGTATCAGAAAGAGGTTGACCGAAAGCGTTCCGTCACCCGCAAGGCTGAATTTGTGCACACGCAGCTCCTGTTTGTCGTGGAGGCATTACACCGCTTGTATAACGAGGATCATTTCGCCACGCTTTTAAAGGCCGAAAATCTGACGACCCTGCCGCAGCCCATAGCAGAAATGCTGCAAAATAAGGACAAACGCTATGGATGAACGTGTAAAAATCGGTTTTGACGATCAGACCATCGATCTGCGCCTGGAACAAATTATTCCCGTAAAGCCGGTTACGGGCGCTGCGCTGAATAGTCGGAAATATAAGCAGATCATATCCTCAATTCGGGAGGTTGGAATTATTGAGCCGCCTGTTGTGACCAGAGAAAAGGCCGGGTCTGATCTGTACATTCTGCTTGATGGTCATCTACGGGTCGAAGCTTTGAAGGAGATCGGTGAGCGCACGGTAACGTGCCTTGTTTCCCGGGATGATGAATCCTTTACCTACAACAAGCATATCAACCGCCTGTCCACGGTTCAGGAGCATAAAATGATCGTGCGCGCCGTCGAGCGCGGCGTATCAGAGGAAAAAATCGCTCAGGCTTTAAGCGTCGATGTACCGCATATCGTGCGGAAACGAACTCTTCTGGATGGTATATGCCCGGAAGCCGCAGAGCTTTTGAAAGACAAAATGGTTGCCATGGGCGTATTCAACATTCTGCGCAAAATGAAGCCCATGCGGCAGATACAGGCGGCAACACTGATGAATGATGCCAACGCATTTTCGCTGTCTTACGCTCGCGCCCTGTTAGCCTCCACGCCGAAGGACGAATTGGTTAATCCGGAACAGCCCAAGAAAGTACGCGGCCTGACCGAAGAGCAGATGACCCGCATGGAAAATGAAATGGCTAATCTGGAACGGGAATACAGGCTGGTCGAGGAAAGTTACAGCACCGATGTCTTGAATCTGACGCTGGCGAAGGGCTATCTAACGAAACTGCTGGGTAATGCCCGTGTGGTACGTTATCTGGCGCAAAACCACGCTGAAATCTTATCCCAGTTTCAAAAGATCGCCGATCTAAAATCCATCGCCGATAATGCTGAGGGGGCATGAAAAGCCTGTTATTTTTTGAGAATAATAGAGCGGAATGTCAACGATACCCGCCGTCCGCGCTCTATTTTAAAACCATTCACCATATCTGATTTTCTGGCGGGAATGGCATGCGTCCACTCATACCGCGCCAAACCTGATAAAGTGACAAGACTGCGCGGCTCCAGATAAATTTCTTCTTTCCGATCATCATTCGTGAATTGCATGATCGCTCCTGATCCAAGAGTAAGGCTAGCAATCACACCCCCAAAACACGGTACACAATCAATATGGGCAGAAATACCCTGACCAGGCATGTATTCATTCACAATGGTTTGATCGGGTTTAAAGGAAAGTTTTTGTGCAACCAGCTCCAACCATTCCGGCAACGGCCCAAGATATGCGTCATCCGTTACTGCTCTGGCCTTGTAATCGTATTTGTAGCCGTAATGCTGCACCCGGCGTTTGATGTCCTCGAGCCAAGGCTGTTGATCAATGGCATCAATCAATCCTTGCTCTTCATTTGGTGTGATGAAATCGGGAATGTATTCCAGTCCAGAAATGTCCGGTGCAGCGATTTTGGGAATATCAAATAAAAGTCCGGTCACAGATGCACAATTTCAACGGGCGTATCCCATTCGCGTTCCAGATATTCTGCCAGCAGGCGGCGGTGGCAATATTCGGGCGTTGGTTCTGAGCACAGAAAACAGCCGCCAGAAACACTCTCGGGTGTGAGCCTATTGGCAGTCTGTCTGTCGCTTAGCAATTGATTATAGCGCACTTCATAGGCAGCCCAGTCAATCTTCTTATTCTTAAAGTCCTTCAAGATATCTTCTGACGGCGCGAGTTCGACTTTGTGCTCATATCCAGCATTAGCAAGATTTTTGAGAAAATAAGGCAGGTTTTTCTTCTTAGCAAAACCTGCAAGCTGCGTATCAGCCCAAAGCCGCGTATCAATGATTTTCTCAACGCCAGCGTTCTTAAGGCGCCCGAAAAAATGCTCGGCGGTGGTACCTGCAAAACCTATGGTGAAGATTTTAATGCTCTGATTACTCATCGTAGAAAAATACGCCATTACACATCAAATAACAATTACTGTCTTTGTAAACATAGGGTTTCGCCAGGCCAACACGCACATGGGCTTTTTTATCGCTATTTTCCATCTCGGCTTTAAACTCATCGAATTCTTTTGCTGGCATGGGGTCAAGAACATCACGCAGATATTTGCATGTCACACGTATGTCATACTCTGTGCCGTCATTGTCCAGCAGATTGACACGCAGCTTCCCATCACGTTTGAAGAATTTGACGTTTTTCGCGGGCAGTATAACGCCGCCCAGAGAGGGACATTTGGTTTGAAACTTCACGTATGATTTCTTTTTGAGGTTGCCGTCAAAAGCGTCTTGAATTGTTTTAGACGTGGCTGGGCGCAAATCTTTCGCCAAAATGTCTGGCTTTTCGTAGTGACGCACGACTCTGAAATTCTCATCAATATTTGTGTCTTCGGTTTTATGCGGATAATTGCGCCCACCTTCTTTGGGAATAACATTCACATTGAGAGAAGCGTATTTGCCGATCTTTTTAAGGTCATCGTCACTCCAATGATTGCCGTTAATCATCAGACGCTTCATCTGGCCGGTATTGGGCGACCACCCGGCAACGCAGTATGTGTCTTTCATATAGGTGATGTCGGACGTAATGACATTGATCTGAAAGGCGTCATCATCGACGCCGTTTCGCGGGAAACGGGACATGGAAAAACTCCTGGCTGTATGTTTGGAAATAAAAAAAAGCGCCACAGTGTAGATACACTTGTAGCGCTTTATGCTGAATATATTCCTATAAAATCACAGAATAGTCAATCTTTTTTTTAGCAAAATCAGTTATATCCTCCTCCGTCACAGCATGGCGGCGGCGATGGTCGGAGAATTTCTCTCCGTCCATGCGCTCCGTACGATAGCCGTTCACCTTCCAGGGCTTGCATAATTTGCAACCGCCCCGGCGGTTTCGCGGTCTTTTTCTTTTGTGGTGCATATCATCTCTCCTTTACCAGTAATAAATATGCGGTTTTCGGTTGCCGAGCGGCCACGCGATATTGTCCGGATCATCGCCTTTTAATATGCGGTGACACAGTCTCGCGTTTTTGCGGCGTTTCGGCCGATTCATAAAGTGGTTCACCCACCAGCCGGGGGTAGATGCCATGGTTACGTGTCCGTCGCGGAAGGTTTTGCCTTTCCGAAGTTCGTACGGATCACGCCTGTAAGTGCGTGCCATTGTTTTTCTCCTAAGTTGATTAACACTTAGAAGAGCGCGCCTTTTCTGGGGGATCGGTGGGAATTCAGAATAAACGCAAAAAGCCGGAAAGCTCCATGCGCCTCCGGGTTCAATGCGTCTGAAATATCTAAAGTAAAATTGCCAGTTAAGAACTATCGTATACTATCGTAAAAAAGAATACAAGATGATCTTATGAAATTCAAAAACGGTTTCCGGACTGGATGACTGAAGATCAGGGAGAATTTATAAGCACATAATGCACTCAGACGTTCCAAGAAAAATTCGCCAGGTCATCGATCTTGATGACATGAAAATCATTACAAGCGATGAGCTTATCAATTTCAATGTCGATGAGTATGATTATGTTCGTCACCAAGGCCGGGAGCGATACAGCCTTAACAACCCTAGATACGTCTGTGCCCAGTGTTTTTACCCTGTTTACGCCCCAAAATCGACCAAGAGGTTGCCTTTTTGGCAGCATCACAAAGGGGCGCCGAAAACCTGTCCGTGGTGGACAGGTGATCCCAAATCACCAGATCATGTGTCTGCCTTACAATTTCAGGGGGTGCAGGAAGGCTTACAGCATATAAAGCTGAAAACGCACGTTGCTGATGTCCTGAATCTGGATGGAAACGTAAGTGAAGTTCATCTGGACCGTTATTATATAGGTAAGGATGGCAAAAGAAGACGACCAGACGTGCGTGCCCTTTGGAAAGAACGCTCCATTGTTTTTGAAATACAGCTTGCCACAACCCAGATTAACACGATTATCGACAGGGAAAATTTCTACAAGGCACAAGACATGGATCTGATATGGCTGGTATGGAATTTCTCATCCGATATCAGCCTTGAGAACATGCTTCAGTCCGTGCGCGATGTATATCGCCGTCACAACAACAATATATTTTCCCTTGATGCAGAGACGATCCGGCTTTCACAAGAGAAAGGAGTATTGGTTTTTCGCGCTTTCGCATATGGGTTAGAGGGATGGGAATCAAAGCTTGTTTGCCTTGATGATCTACAGTGGCGAAAAAATGGATTGCCATTTGCGCTGAGCGTTTCCAAGAGTTGGCAAGGGGATTTTAGAAAGCGGTGGTTGGCTAAAACCCCGAATGAAGGCATGCACTGGAGAGATCAAGAGGCGTTTTTAAATGAGCTTATTACCAGGCTGAGCCTCACTGAAACACACATAGAGCTAGAAGACGAAGATGTTCCAGCTCTTATCAACGCTGCTTTGTCATTGCATGCGGGAGTGCCAGTTGGCAGTGAGCAAGACAATCTCTCAGCCTTTGCGAATACGTTTTTATATTCCAAACGCCGTCATAAATATGCCGACACTTTTGTATATTTTGCAGAGAAATTTGGCCGCGATGGTCTTCTGAAAAGAAAATCAGTCAAAGATAAGATTTTGGAAGCTAGAAAAGCCGAGCAAATCCGAAAAGGCAGCCTTCCTTCCAATATTCTGCGCGTCCTCTTCGAAGACTGGATTTAAGGAAGAGATCGCTTAAGAAGATATCTTCCAGTTTTTGTTCTTATCCCTTTGTTATACAGGAGAGTTCCGCTTGCGGATTGCTCTTTTTTGTCCTATTTTCTCACATGCGCCCCTGACAGAAAAAGGAGTCAACTTGTGCAAGACGACATCATGACAATCAAGGAAGTCTCCGAATATCTCAGGCTTGCAGAAAAAACGGCCTACAGGCTTGCGGCAAAGGGACATTTGC
>JBCCLQ010000028.1:0-13841 GCA_039026795.1 Pseudomonadota bacterium | reverse complement strand
CAGACGTTTACCTTTATAAAAGAAGGCATTAGGAACAGGATTTCAACTATATCAAAGGCTTAAAAGCATGACCGATCCCATCGATCACGATTACTCTTCCCCGGCACCGAAAAAGAAATCAAAAACTTTACCGATCATCATTATCGCAGTTATCGGGCTTATCGCATTTACAGGCTATACGCTTTATCAACGCATACAAATGTGGTCGACGATGGGTCCGCCTGATTTCGGTCCCGCCGGCGTGATTGTTGTGGAAGCTAAGCCCATCATGTTTTCTGATCGCATTGAAGCCATTGGTACAGCCGAAGCCGATGAGTCCACCACGATTTCAGCATCCGAAACCGAAATTATTGAAGGAATTTTGTTTGAAGACGGACAGTTTGTGAAGAAGGATGATCTTCTGATCCAGCTTAAAGATGATGAAGAAGTCGCGACATATGAAGAAGCGCGTAAATCATTCAACCGTTATGCCGCGCTCGCCAAAAGCAATGCAGGCAGTGTTGCCCGCCGTGATGAAGCCAAGGCCTTAATGCAAGTCGCATGGGCGCGTGTTGATGACCGGAAAATCAAAGCACCATTTGATGGGATTGTCGGCATACGTGAAGTCAGCGTCGGTGATTTGATTAGCCCCGGCACAGTTATCACAACAATTGATGATATAGATCCGATTGAAGTGGAGTTCACTGTGCCTGAGCGCTTCCTATCCAGTTTGCGCCCCGGTTTGGACGTCCGTGCCACCAGCGATGCGTACAAAGGACAAGTTTTCAACGGAACGGTTACAACTGTTAACTCACGACTTGACCCGATCACACGCTCCGTACGTGTCAAAGCCAGAATCGATAACCCTGACTCTTTATTGCGTCCCGGCTTGTTGATGAGTGTTGAGATTGTTCAAAATACACGTTCGTCATTGGCGGTGCCTGAAGAGTCGTTGCTGTCCAGCGGTAAGCAGAAAAGCGTGACAATCATTACAGAAGACGGAGAGAATAAAATTGCAACCCCTGTCCCTGTTACCATCGGGACAAGACGAGCCGGTTACGTGGAGATTTTATCGGGCATTAACGAAGGCGATTTGGTTGTTGCGGAAGGTGTTTTAAAAGCACGTCCCGGTGCACCTGTCGTTGTAAAAGAAACGCGCACGATTGATGACCAGATTGAAGGTGCCATCAAATATGCGACGCCATCCAAACAAAATGATTTGGAAAATCTGGATTTAACCACGGAGCAAATGGAACCAAATGACATGCCGATGGTGGATGCGCCACCGCCTGTGCCTGTTGAAAACAAAGATGAAGTCGCTGATGAGGCCGAGGGAGCGGAATAATGATTTTATCAGACGTTTCCGTTAAACGGCCGGTCTTTGCATCCGTCCTGAGCCTCTTGATTGTTCTGGCGGGCACATTGGCTTATCAAAATCTGCCGTTGCGCGAATATCCGGACATTGATCCGCCGATCGTATCTGTTACAACGACCTACCCAGGATCATCCGCCGATATCGTTGAAACCCGTGTTACGCAAGTGTTGGAAGACATCATTAGTGGAATCGAAGGAATTAAATCCATCGATTCCCAATCCGAGGATGGCGTATCAACCATCACCATCGAATTCAATTTGAAGCGTGATATTGATGCAGCAAGTAATGATGTACGTGACCGGGTGAACCGTGTTTTGAATGATTTACCTGATGAAGTGGATGCACCGGAAATATCAAAGCAAGATGCAAATACACAGGAAGTGGTTTGGCTGGCATTACAAAGTGAAACGCGAAACGCGTTGGAACTGACCGATTATGCAGACCGGTTTGTTGTCGACCGCCTGTCTGTTGTTGACGGCGTAGCACGTGTACGGATTGGTGGGGAACGGCGCTATGCCATGCGAATCTGGCTGGACCGCGAAGCGATGGCCGCACGAGATGTCACGGTTCAGGATATTGAAAACGCATTACGATCCGAAAACGTCGAGTTGCCCGCAGGCCGCATTGAGTCGCTTAATCAGGAATTTACAGTACGTGTTGAACGTATATATAACAAAGCCGGTGATTTTGAAAATCTGGTGATCAGGCGCGGTGATGATGGATATTTGTTACGCCTGCGTGATATTGCCAATATAGAAGTCGCAGCAGAAAACGAACGCACAGCGCTGCGATCCAACGGGATCAACACAGTCGGTTTAGGGATTTCCAAACAATCAAAAGCGAACACTCTATCCGTGGCCAAAGGCGCAAAAGAGGAAATGGTGCGCATTGCAGAAGACCTGCCCGAAGATATTGAAATCACGGTCGCGTATGATTCATCCATTTTCATTGAAAACGCAATCAATGAAGTGTGGCGCACTTTGTTTGTGACTATCGGCCTTGTTGTTCTGGTCATATGGGTCTTCCTGGGCGATTGGCGCGCAACATTAATCCCCGCCATCACAATTCCGGTATCGCTTATCGGGTCATTTATTATATTGTCGGCATTGGGTTTTACCGTAAACCTGCTGACACTTTTGGCTCTTGTACTGGCCATCGGATTGGTTGTCGATGACTCCATTGTCGTGTTGGAAAATATTTACAAGAAAATCGAAGGAAACAGGCCTGCACTATCAGCATCGTTTTTAGGCGTGAATGAAGTCTCTTTTGCGGTGATTGCAACAACGCTTGTTTTGATTGCCGTGTTTGTGCCCATCACATTTATGCCTGGTGATGTCGGAAAATTATTCACTGAGTTTGCATGGGGAATTGCAGGCGCTGTTATTTTCTCCAGCTTTGTGGCGTTGAGCCTTACGCCAATGCTGTGTTCAAAACTGCTGAAACGTCAGACATGTCAAAAGCCTAAAAATATTGTGACACGTCTGATTGATAAAATGTTTGAAAAAATTAATACCCCTTACAGACGCTCATTAGAGTTTAATATCAAACGTCCGTATATCATGATTATTATTGCCTTGCTTTTGGGAGGAGCGGGTTTCTTTTTCTCCAAATTGGTGCCGAGTGAATATGCACCCGTTGAAGATCGCGGTGTGATTTTCACATTCATGATTGCACCCGAAGGATCATCGATTGAATACACACAGCGGCAATCGAAACAGGTTGAGAAACCGTTTTTGGATTTGCTGGAAAAAGGTGAAGCCGATCGAATCGTCACAATCGTTCCCGGTAGTTTCACGGCGTCGGGCAGTGTGAACACAACAATTATCATCGGTTTGCTCAGCCTGTGGGAAGAACGGGAACGCAGTGCGATGGATATTGCGGGGGATCTGGCCGGGCAAATCAGTCAAGTTCCAGGTGCGCTTGCCTTCGCCAACCCTCCACCCAGTTTGGGGCAAGATCCTGTCAGTACGCCCGTACAATTTGTGATTCAAGGTACAAATTACGAGCAGTTGGCCGAATGGCGTGATTTGATTTTGGAGCGCGCCCGCGAAAACCCGAACTTTGTTTATATTGATTGGGATTACAAGGAACAAAAGCCACAATTGCGTTTGCAGGTGGATTTAAACCGCGCGGCAGAATTGGGCGTGCCGGCTCAAACCATCGGATCAACATTGGAAACCATGTTCGGATCACGTGATGTCACAACCTATTTAAATGAAGGCGAAGAATACGATGTGATTTTACAGGGTCAATATTCAGACCGTCTGACACCCGATGACATGAAGAACGTTTATGTGCGATCACAGCGTACCATGGAGCTTATCCCGCTATCCAACTTGATTACAATCGAAGAGACGGCGGCATCCAGTTCGCTGAACCGTTACAACCGTTTGCGGGCCATTACGATATCGGCTGTTGCACCGCCATTTTATCCGTTGGGTGAAGCGCTGGATTATCTGGATCAGGCTGCTGAGGAGCTGTTACCGCCCGAAGCGAAAATTGATTACAAAGGTGAATCCAAGGAATTCAAGGAAACAGGGATTGCAATTTACATCACATTTGCGTTGGCACTGGTCGCCGTGTTCCTGATCCTAGCGGCGCAGTTTGAAAGCTGGGTCCACCCGATTGTCGTGATGACGGCCGTGCCATTCGCGATTGTCGGCGCGATGTGGGGCTTGTTCCTGACCGGACAGACATTGAATGTATATACACAGATCGGATTGATTATGTTGGTCGGGTTGGCCGCGAAAAATGGAATTCTGATCGTTGAGTTTGCAAACCAATTGCGTGACCAGGGTTTGGAATTCACAGAAGCTTTATTGCAATCCTGTGAGCAGCGTTTACGCCCAATTATGATGACAGCGATTTCCACCATGGTTGGTGCGATTCCGTTGATCATGGCAACGGGCGCAGGCGCAGAAAGCCGTATTCCATTAGGTGTCGTGATTTTCTCCGGCGTGTTGCTGTCCACATTCCTGACATTGTTTGTTGTGCCGACATTTTATTCCTTGTTGGCGCGTGGTACAAAGTCACCACAGACAGTAGCCAAAGAGCTGAACAAGCAATTGGAAGAAAATTCAAACAATGAGCAATAGCCAAACGTCCCGATTTAAAACGGGTAAAGGTGACCTGACCCAAGGCGATCTGAGCCGGCATTTGATCCGCCTGAGCCTGCCCATGACATGGGGGATTGGCGCGATTGTCAGTTTTCAACTGGTCGATATGTATTATATCTCGCAACTTCCCAGGACGGATCATCTGGCGGCGATCAGTTTTACGTTCCCTGTCACCTTTGCACTGTTCAGTATCATCATGGGATTTGGCATTGCGATGTCATCCGTTGTATCTCGGCTGATCGGTGCAGGGGACGATGATTTGGTCAAACGCGTCACAACGCACGGGTTAATCCTTGTTTTCGGACTGGTCGGCACATTGGCGACGCTGGGGTATTTTTTACAGGATGCGTTATTCAAGCCCATGGTCGCCAAAGAAGATCATGCGGTGATCCTGCCCCTGATCCGCGATTATATGAGTATATGGTTCGCAGGCGCCGTGTTCGTGTCCATGCCGTTGGTCGGCAATGCCGCCATTCGGGCAGGTGGTGATACGTTTATTCCCGCCATGATCATGACGATTGTGGCTGTGATGAATGTGATACTGGACCCGATTTTAATTTTCGGCCTTTTCGGTTTTCCGCGCATGGAGCTGGAAGGTGCGGCGTTGGCCACCGTCATATCCAACGCAGTTGCCATGTTTGCAGGACTTTATGTGCTGGGCGTTCGCAATAAAATGTTGTGCGCATGGAATGCGATGCATTTTTCAAAGTTTTGGGATTCATCGAAAAGGCTTTTATTTATTGCCCTACCTGCTGGCTTGGCAAACTCTATCCAACCTTTAGTGAATGCCCTCATCATCAGCCTGTTGGCCGGGTACGGAACGGAAGCAGTCGCAGCTTACGGTATAGTGACACGGATCGAAGCCTTCGCGTTTATCATCCTGATGGGAGTTGCCGTTGGCATGGCGCCAATTATCGGACAGAATTTCGGTGCAGGTAATTTTGATCGGATTAAAACGACACTCAAACTCGCCATCGGATTTAGTGTGATTTGGTCGTTATTCATTGCCGTGATCCTAGGCAGTTTTGCGAAACCAATTTCACAGCTGTTTGAAAATGATCCGAAAATTATTGAATACACCACGCTGTTTTTCTGGATCGTGCCAATCACTTACATGTTTTCAAATTTGATCCGTGGCTGGGCGTCGGCCTTTAACGCCATGGGAAAACCACAAAGATCCGTAATGATGATTATCGGCGAGATGGTGATTTTGATGATCCCTGCCATTTATATCGGCAATCATTTGGGCGGTGTCATGGGAATTTTTATCGCGATGGCGATTGTAAATGTTTTAGCCGGAACTATTTTCCATCTGTGGTCTTGGAACAGCTGTCGACTAATGGAAAAAAGCAGGACAGAGACATCGCCTGCCCCTCAGCACTGATCATATATTTATCGTGATGACCTGGCAGGCCGGGGCCGTTCACACTCATCGCAAAGAAAATCCCGGCGATAAATACAAGTCCAAAAAGCGTGTAAATCACACGCCTGAGCGCCTTTTCAGATTTCGTTTCTTTTGATTCCATGACCATCACTGTACCACAGATCCGCTGTAAAAATACCAGCCCAAGCCGATTAAAAACATGCTGTTCCCGTACAGCCCATGTTCAATTGTCACCAGCGCCAATGATTTTGTTTTGGCGTATGTCAGCGCAAAGATAAGCCCTGCGAGAAAGCCCAAAGTCGGTGCAACGGGATTGATATACAAAACATGGGCGTAAGCAAAAATAACGGCGCTGGCCAAAATCATAGGCCAACCAGACTTAAAGAATGGCGCATACCGGGCGAAGAAAAATGAACAGAAGACAAATTCCTGCGGCAAAGCTGACACTATGGGATAGCCAACAAGTAACCCCGGAATAATTTCGGGGCGGTGTTCGACCACATAAAAGGTACGTCCCGGATCATACCATTGGATAAAGACATACATGAAAATCGTACACGCCACCCAGCGGATGAGAAGGGGTTTCATGTTCCCCCACGTCACGGCATCCCATTTCCAAAGCTCCTTAAAACCGTTCCAGTGATAGCGGCGCATGATCAGGAAGCCATACAAAGCCGCGCTCCACAGAAAGGCGAACATAAAGGGCGCAAGCTTAAACCCGATGATAATGCCCGGGATAATCAGGCACAAAAGCAGGAATTCCACGAAGAGTAAGGGGTATTTTTGAATCTTAGCGATCATAAATAAAGGTTTCTTTTTGCGCGACAACAAGTTAAGAAGCTCACAGTCATATATAGAGTATTTTGAAAGCGTGTAAACATGTCCAGAAATTTGAGAAATATCGCCATTATCGCCCACGTTGACCACGGCAAAACGACGTTAATTGATTCCATCATGAAGCAAAGCGGTATGTTCCGTGACAATCAGGCCGTTGATGAACGCCTGATGGACTCTGGTGATTTGGAAAAAGAACGCGGTATCACCATTCTGGCCAAGCCAACATCCATTCAATGGGATGGCACACGCGTGAATATCATTGATACCCCCGGTCACGCCGATTTCGGCGGCGAAGTAGAGCGTGTGTTGCATATGGCGGATGGTGTGATCTTGCTGACCGACGCCGC
Source organism: Pseudomonadota bacterium (assembly GCA_039026795.1). Lineage (GTDB taxonomy): Bacteria > Pseudomonadota > Alphaproteobacteria > Micavibrionales > Micavibrionaceae > JAUHXT01. The sequence goes on along the minus strand of JBCCLQ010000028.1, from coordinate 6,803 downwards.
CGAAGGACCGATGCCGCAAACAAAGTTTGTGTTGGGGAAAGCGCTGGCACAAGGCCTGCGCCCGATTGTGATCATCAATAAAATTGATCGTCCCGATGGCCGCCCGGAAGAAGTTTTGGATGAAATTTTTGATTTGTTTGTTTCACTCGATGCCAGTGACGAGCAGCTTGATTTCCCTGTGCTCTATGCATCGGGCCGTGATGGTTGGTGCGTGAATGATCTAGATAAAGATCCGCGTGAGAATTTACACCCATTATTGGATTTAGTTTTGGAGCATGTGCCAGAACCACAAGTCGAAGAGGGAAAGCCATTTGCGATGTTGTCTACTTTGCTCGACTCTGATCCGTTTTTGGGACGCTGCCTAACGGGGCGTGTTTTGCATGGATCCGCAAAGGTGAATGATGCCGTGAAGGCCATGAATCTGGCTGGTGAGCAAGTTGAAGCCGGCCGTTTGACCAAATTATTGATGTTTGAAGGCACTGAACGCGTGCCCGTCGATGAAGTGCATGCAGGTGATATCATTTGTATTGCCGGCCTGACCAAGGCGTCTGTGTCCGATACGATTTGTGATCCGTCCGAGAGCGAACCACTGGAATCCACACCGATTGACCCACCGACCATGGCCGTCACCATTAGCGTGAATGATTCACCCTTCGCCGGTAAGGAAGGCAAGAAGGTGACATCGACCATGATCCGTGAACGTTTATTGGCCGAAGCGGAAACCAATGTCGCCATTACGTTCAAGGAAAGTGATAACAAAGATTCTTTTGAAATTGGCGGGCGCGGTGAATTGCAATTGGGTGTTCTGATTGAAACCATGCGCCGTGAGGGATTTGAGCTGACAGTGTCACGCCCTGTCGTGTTGTATAAGGAAGAGAATGGTGAAAAGTTAGAGCCCATCGAAGAAGTTATCATTGATGTGGATGAGGAATATTCGAGCTCCGTGGTCGATTCCATGAACCGCCGCAAAGCAGAAATGACCGATATGCGTTCCAGTGGTGCGGGCAAAACGCGCATTACGTTTTTGGCACCATCACGTGGATTGATCGGATATCAAAGCCGTTTTCTAACGCAAACACGCGGAACAGGTGTGCTGAACCGTTTGTTCCACTCCTATGCGCCGTACAAAGGCGATATCCCGCAGCGACGCAATGGGGCGTTAATTTCCAACGATACAGGTATGGCCGTGGCCTATGCGCTGTTCAACCTACAAGACCGCGGTGAGATGTTTATCGGACACCAAACGCCCGTGTATCAGGGGATGATTGTGGGTGAGCATAGCCGTGATAATGATCTGGAAGTGAATGTGCTCAAAGGCAAGCAGCTGACCAACGTGCGCGCATCGGGGACTGATGATGCCGTGAAGCTGACCCCGCCGCGCAAAATGTCATTGGAAGATATGATGGCGTATATCAATGATGATGAATTGCTGGAAGTCACACCAGAGAATTTACGTCTACGCAAAATCTATCTTCTAGCCCATGAGCGCAAAAAAGCCAGTCGCGAAACAGGTTAGTAACTGCGGCAGCGGATGCGATCACCATCGATAATGTCACAATCCTGATAACGGGGACTGAGCGCCTCGAACTCAACAGCGCTTAGTGTGCTGAGACGTTGTTGCTGTAATCGCATTTGATTATAGGCACGGGCGAATTGTAAACGTGCTTCGTTTTCGCTGATATCGCCTGCATTCAAACGATCGACCAGCAGGCGGCCTGTTAGAATATATTCTTTGACGAAGCTATCACCGCTCAAGTGCGCTTGCGTAGCGACCATATTATCCAGACAAGTGACTTCGTCAGTAAAAGAGCCGGAAATGGCAGCGCATTGGTTTTGAATGTCAGCAGTTGTGGTACAGCCGACAAGAAATAAAACAGCGAATGCCAATACCGTTTTCATAAGCTCAACATAGCGCGGCAGTACAAAAAAGCAATGATTTAAGCCTCAATGCCCTCTTTCATGCTTTCCAGCTCTAACCAGCGGTTTTCATAGCGTTCTTGCTTGGCTTCAAGCTCTTGGAGGCTCTTGGTGATCTCATGAAACCCGTCCGGATCGCGGGTGTATAAATCGGGATCAGAGAGTTGTTCATGGATGTCGGCGATCTCAGTACGGACCTTATCAATTTTGTCCGGAAGTTGTTTGAGTTCGCGTTCCAGTTTGTAAGTCAGTTTGACCGGTTTTGGCTTTTCTTTTGGCTCCGGCGTACTTTTTTGTTTTTTGGATTTTGAAGGCTCAATTGGTTTTGGTTTATCCGCGCCTTTTTTGTGCGAGAGGTAATTCGAATATCCGCCAATGACGCTTTCGATTTTTCCGTTTCCTTCAAACGCCAGAATTTTGGTGACTGTTTGATCGAGGAAATCACGATCATGTGAGACGACTATCAATGTTCCTTGGTATTGCATGAGTATTTCTTCAAGCATATCCAAGGTATCCATATCCAGATCGTTTGTCGGTTCGTCCAAAATCAAACAGCTTTTTGGATTGGCCAGAATTTTGGCGAGCATCAAACGGTTTTTCTGCCCACCGGAGAGCATGGAGACTTTATCCTGTGCGCGCCCCGGATCGAACATGAAATCTTTCAAGTAACCGCAGACATGGCGCGATTTACCCATGACGTCGATATAATCTCCGCCACCCGGTGCGAGTGTTTTATGCAAGGTATCATCCGGGTTGAGATCCGCACGTTTTTGATCAAAGTAAGAGAATTCAAGGTCTTTACGGCGTTTGACACTGCCCTGATCAGGTTTTAAATCACCGATCAACATTTTCAAAAACGTTGTTTTCCCTGAGCCGTTTTTGCCCAAAATTCCGATGCGATCACCACGTTGAATCCGATAATGAAAACCATCGAGTATGATTTTTTGTCCATCATCAAAAGATTTATGCGCGTTATAAAATTCGCACACGATTTTGGAACTATGTTCGATATCTTTCACAGGCTCCAATTTTATTTTTTTGGTCGCACGGCGATAAGATGATTCATCGGCCTTTAATTTATCGCGCATCTCACGCACCTGTTCCAAACGGCGAATATTGCGTTTACGGCGCGCCTTGACACCACGGGATGCCCATTCGACTTCTTGCGCCATAATCGACTTACGGTTGGCGAGTTCACGCGCTTCCTGTTCCAGCAATTCGGTTGACCATTCATCAAAATATTTGAAGCCACGCGGAGAGACTTTGATCTTTCCACGATCGAGCCAGAAGACTTGGTTTGTAATGTTGGATAAAAAGGTACGGTCATGAGAAACAACCAGCAGCGTGCCGCGATAGCCGTTCAAATAGCTTTCCAGCCATTCGATTGCTTCCAAATCTAAATGGTTGGTGGGTTCATCAAGCAGAAGAATATCAGGCTCCTCGACCAAGGCTCTTGCGAGGCCTGCACGGCGGATTTGTCCACCCGATAAGTTTGTCATTTGCGCTTTTTTATCAAGTTCGAGCGCATCACAAACAATATCAACTTTGTATTCATGAAGTTCTTTATCTTCGGCCTTAATTTCACTGAAGATGTAATCGAAAACAGATTCACCGGCTTTTGGCACAATATCCTGACGCAAATAGCCAATCGTTGTGCCGATTTCTTCCCAGCGTTCGCCATCGTCCAATTCCTGCGCCCCGGTGATAATGTTCATCAAGGTAGATTTTCCCGCCCCGTTCTTACCAACCAGAGCGATGCGTGTGCCTTCATGGATATTAAAATTCAGGTTTTCAAAAACCGGAACTTCCGCATAGCGCACCATGGCGTCCTTGACTGACAAAAGTAGAGATTGCACCTGATTTCCCTTTGTTTGAGGGCAAAACCTACCCAAAACACGCTATGAATGAAATAGAAATATGATACAACGCTTTCCATGGCGGAATCTTTTGATGTCATTGTGATCGGAGCGGGTGCGGCAGGCATGATGTGTGCGGCCATAGCCGGAGCGCGCGGGCGTAAAGTCTGGTTAGTTGATCATGCGAGCAAAATTGCAGAGAAAATCCGCATTTCCGGCGGCGGGCGTTGTAATTTCACCAATATTCATGCGAACCCTGAGACGTTTTTGTCAACAAACCCGCATTTTTGTAAATCCGCACTGAGCCAGTACACGCAACATGATTTTATGGCGCTAGTTGATAAGCACGGCATTGCGTATCACGAGAAAAAACTGGGTCAGTTGTTTTGTGATGGGAAATCGCAACAGATTATCGATATGCTGGTGAAGGAATGTGATAATGCCGGTGTTACATTCGATATGGAGACAAATGTTGAAGGCATTTCTTTTGAAGATGGAGTTTATAGAATTGCAACATCAAAAGGAGATACGACCTGCACATCACTTGTGATCGCAACAGGTGGTCTATCCATTCCGAAAATCGGGGCGACTAAGTTTGGATATGATGTTGCCAAACAATTTGGTTTGAACGTGATCGAGACTTATCCGGCATTGGTGCCGTTTACATTTCAATCGATCATATTAGAGCGTTGCAAACATTTAAGCGGGCTATCGGTCGATGCGAATGTATCGTGCGGGAAAACAACTTTTCGGGAAGGATTGTTGTTCACCCATCGCGGCCTCAGCGGACCATCGATTTTGCAAATATCATCCTATTGGAAAGAAGGTGATGAGATTGTCGTTAATCTTGCACCCGATACGGATGTTTTTGAATTTTTAAAGATCCAAAAAACAGAACACGCAAAACAAAATGTCGAAACCGTTCTATCGAACATTTTACCTGAGCGTTTGGCAGACAGTATTTGTGAACATGAAGATGTCAAAGGTCGTATTGCAGATTTACCCGATAAAGCATTAGCCAAACTAGCCGCTTCCGTAAATGATTGGCGTATCAAGCCCGCAGGCACCGAAGGATACCGTACAGCGGAAGTCACCATGCGCGGTGTGGATACAAATGAATTATCATCCAAAACCATGGAATGTAAGAAACAGGAAGGCCTATATTTTATAGGTGAAGTTGTGGATGTGACCGGCCATTTGGGTGGATTTAATTTTCAATGGGCGTGGTCATCGGGATATGTTGCCGGACAGAATGTATAAGGAGAAAACATGACAAAAATTTACGGGATTAAAAATTGCGATACGATGAAAAAGACATTTCAGTGGTTGGATGACCAAGGTATCGATTACGATTTTCATGATTACAAAAAACTTGGCGCCGATGAAGACGTTTTGAAATCCGCTATTGATCAGCATGGTTGGGAGAAAGTGATCAATCAGCGTGGTACGACTTGGCGTAAATTAGATGATGACATCAAAAATTCTATGAATGCCGCAAAGGCAATTGAAGTTGCAGTCGATTATCCATCGATTATCAAACGCCCGTTACTGGCGCATAATGATAATATTCATTTGGGTTTTGATGCCGATAATTACACCATTATTTTCAATTAGCAGGGTTTGGCGAGGACCATCACCCAATAATTGTCATGAAAACCAATTCCGTACTGGGTAACTTCATCGCGTAGAATATTTGTGCGGTGACCTTTGGATTTCATCCAGACATTCATCACTTTTGTAGATATTTCATAACCATGAGCGATGTTTTCTGCCCACGCACACGCTTTATACTCTGTGCGATCAATACGGGTTTTGACGTCTGAGCCATCCTTGGCAGTGTGAGAGAAGTATTTTTGGTTCACCATATCTTTCGCATGAGCTTGTGCAACACGTTCCAATTGGCTGGAATGTGACAACGGTTCTTTATCTTTCTTTGCCCTCTCTGCATTCATGAGAACGGCCACTGCCTTTTGCTCACTCGCATCCGCCATGGACGAAACCATAAAAAGGGTGAAAACTATAATGAGAGCCGTTAATCGCACGTCTAGCCGTTGCTTTCTGCCTTGCATTTTTTAGGTAAGACCATATATAAGTTGCTATATCATCATATTCAACTGATCAAGAAGGCGTAATCATCATGCTTCAAGACGCGCAGAAAAAACTCCCCGTCACTGTTCTATCCGGCTTTTTGGGTGCGGGAAAAACGACCTTACTCAACCACGTCTTGAACAACCGCGAAGGCAAGAAAGTTGCTGTCATTGTAAATGACATGAGCGAAGTGAATATCGATGCGGAATTGGTTGAAAAAGGCGGTGCGGATTTATCGCGTACCGAAGAAAAACTGGTTGAAATGAGCAATGGTTGCATTTGCTGTACGTTGCGTGAAGACCTTTTGGAGCAAGTGCGTGATTTGGCCGAAGAAGGAAAATTTGATTACCTGTTGATCGAAAGTACAGGAATTTCAGAACCGCTTCCTGTTGCGACGACATTTGATTTTCGGGATGAAAACGGACACAGCCTGTCGGACGTATCGCAATTGGATACGATGGTGACGGTTGTGGACGCAGCAAACCTGATCAAGAATTATAGTTCCACCGATTTTCTGAAAGATCAGGGTGAAAGCCTGGGTGAAGATGATGAACGTACGCTGGTCGATTTGTTGGTTGAACAAATTGAATTTGCGAATGTTATTATTTTGAACAAAGTTGATCTGGTGTCTAAAGAAGAACTGGACACGGTAAACGCCATTATTCGCGGTCTGAACGCCAAAGCCAAAATCATTGAAACCACGCTGTCACAGGTCGATATGAAGGAAGTGATGGATACAGGCCTGTTTGATTTTGAAGAAGCACAGGAGCATCCGTTATGGGCGCAAGAGCTGTATAATTTTCAAGACCATGTACCGGAAACAGAAGAATATGGCATCACCAGTTTTGTGTATCGCGCACGTGAGCCGTTTCACCCGGAAAAGATTTATGAATTTTTCAGTTCAGAGTGGCCGGGTATTGTGCGTGCCAAAGGTTTTTTCTG
>JBCCLQ010000027.1:0-13852 GCA_039026795.1 Pseudomonadota bacterium | reverse complement strand
ATAAACAGTGCAGCCAAACGACCCCAGAAAATGCTCATCGGCAGTCGTTTTAAAATTCGGTATCCCCACACAGCAAACCCAACACCTAAAATAATGGCTGCGAGCCCCAGTGTTTGGAGCAAGATATCCGATAGAGTCGCACCGGCAGAGCCAAGCCAATTCGATATTTGACCGATATTCCCGCCTGATGAATTGAATGATGGGTCTTGTGCGTTGTAACTGATAATCGCAATCAGGATAAAAGCGCCAGACAGCGCCATCGTCACGCCTGTTCCATCTATGATTCGCCTTGCCAGAAAAGCCTGCATGCTTTCGGGTAAGATTTGCGATAAACGGCTTTTTTTCTTGCGTTTTATTTTATATTTGCGGGGCATAACGAGAATGTCGAAAAGGAGGGATTAAAATTCGTAATAATATTTTACAGTGCGCAATACGGAAAGACAAGCTGAACGGACATAAGCGCTAAGCCTTTATCAGAAAAGGCTTATATGTCCTCTATTAATCTTTTGTTAACGCTTTCATCTTATTTTTAGACTTAGAGTTTAAACTATTCTTGTATTACAATCTTAAATTGAAACGAGGGGTCCTTCATGACGCAAACTGCGGCACAAATTGAATATAATATTTACACATATGAATTGCCTGCCGGACAGAAAAAGGGCAAGGCGAAGTGGAAGCTGACCCAAACTCTGTCTGATATGAATGATGCCATGAAGGCAGCAGAAAACCTTCACGGATCCAAAAAATTCCAGAAAGTTGAAGTGAAGCAAAAATTTTTCGATGAAAAGAAAAACAGAACGGTCGATATGACGCTCAAAAGCTTTGAGCTAAAGCCTGATAGCAATATCGGCCTTTACATCGCTCTGTTTGGATCTGTTTTTGCGGGTGTGTTAGCCTTCGCAGCCACCTATCTTCTGACAGGTGGCGGAAGTTAGGATTATTTAGCCTTGTGGAGCTTCAGGATCCTGAAGTTCTGCATTCGGATCATGCTCAACCAAATCGGCAACCTGTTCGAATACAGTGGCATTTTCGTCCATCTGCTCTTTAAGTGGTGGGTTTTCAGTTCCCAAAGTTCTGAAGAAAGCAGCCGCATCGCGAAGCAATTTTCCGGCAATTTGTGCATGTGTAGGCATCTATAATCCTTACTTATTGTTTGATTTACCACAATATTTCCGCACCCTAACACCCCGTTTCTGCTTTGTGAAGCATAAGCGGTCTATTTTTTACGAAATTCGTGCCCTTCGTAGGTTCCGAGATAGGTGTAAGAGCTGGCAAAGAAGTTCAGTTCTTCGATAGCGCGCTTTACATGTTCCTCTTCTATATGTCCTTCAACATCCGCGTAGAACTGCGCTGCATTGAATTGGCTATCGATATAGGATTCCAGTTTCAACATGTTAACACCGTTCGTCGCAAACCCACCCAAAGTCTTATAGAGTGCGGCAGGGATGCTCTGTACGCGAAAAATGAAACTTGTGATGTAAAATTTGTTTTTCTTGTATTTCGGCGTATCATTACTTTTGGTGAAAATCAGAAATCGTGTTGTATTGTGGTCGGCGTCTTGTACGTCTTTTTCGATAATCTCAAGCCCGTATATTTCTGCTGCAAGCGAAGATGCAATCGCTGCGTGCTCGCGGCTATTCATCTCTTTAACACGCAGAGCAGCACCGGCTGTGTCGCTTTCGACATGGGGTTTGGCTTTTAAATCAGCAATGATTTTACGACATTGTGGCAAAGCATGTATGTGTGAGTGTACGTGTTTTATTATTTCCCTCTTTGTGCCGGGTATGCCCATCAAACTATGTTGAATGGGTTGGAAATGTTCGCCCACAATTGACAGACCGCTTTCCGGGATCAAATGATGCACATCAGCAACACGCCCTGCCAGCGTGTTATCAATTGGGATCATGGCAAATTCGGCTTGTCGGTTTTGTACGGCCTCAAAAGCCACTTGGAAAGTCTCACAAGGGATGGTTTCGTAATCCGGATAAACAGCCCGGCATGCTAAATCGGAATAGGCGCCGGCATTGCCCTGAAAGGCGATTGTATGTTTTGTCATGGTTATACCCTTCTAACTTGTCGACTTTTTGTGCTTTGATATCGACTTTATAATAAGCCTTGATATAGTCTTGATTTGCAAGTCATTGCAAGTCTATAAAGGCGCGTAGTTTACTCCTATCTAATAGAGAACATTCATGGGCAATATGGAATTCAACAAAATTTTTGCTGCAATCCTTGTGGCTGGCATCATCGCTTCTTTGTCGGGCTTTATTTCTAAAAAGCTTGTTCACCCCCATGAGCTGGAAGAAAATGCCGTTAAAATTGAAGGCGCAGACGAAGATGTTGCGGGCGGTCCGAAGAAAGAAAAATTGCCGGAACCTATTTTGGCCCTAATTGCTGATGCCGATGTGGCCCGTGGTGAAAAAATTTCAAAAGCCTGTGCGGCGTGTCATAGCTTTGATAAAGGCGGTGCAAACGGTGTCGGTCCGAATATGTACGGGATCGTTGGGCGCGCGAAACAGTCTGTTGCCGGTTTTTCTTACTCCGGTACATTGAACGAACGTGGTGGTGATGTCTGGACATATGCCGAGCTGAACAAATATTTGTGGAAGCCAAAATGGTATGCGCCAAAAACCAAAATGAACTATCTGGGTTTGAAAAAGCCCGAAGATCGTGCCGCTTTGATTGCATGGATGAATACTATGTCTGATTCACCGAAGGGACCACCAAGTGCGGCTGATATTGGCGCTGAGTTCGCCGAACTTGCTCCAATCTCCGAAGAATCAGCAGAAGATATTAAAGAAGCAGTTGAAGTGTTGGAAAACCTGGAAGAAGCTGCTGAATAACGCTTTACGCTTTTTTATTCCACGCGCCTTTATCATCCTGCTGCCAGTATGTAACCTCAAATCCCTTATCTTTATAGCTTTTCCAGCGTTCGCGGGCTTGTGTAATGGCGTCATCATCGAAACCGTCAAGAAATTCACAGCATAGCTTATAGTCTTCGATCGAATCAGGAATTGCTCCTCCACCTGTAACTAGAAGATCGGCGTTATTCGGATTATCATTCTCTGCCGTTAGCCAGATCGGTTGGTACTCGGCATGACCATCCTTGGCACTACCATGCGGTAAGAAGCTATCCTGACGATACGTCCAAAGATGCTTGTTCATGTGCTCAACACTGTCTTTGCTGCCTAACTTCACCACTATGCGATGGCCTATAGACAGAGCCTTTGTCAGGATTTGCGGTAGGGCCTGATCCAACGTTTGTTTTTGAAGATGATAAAAACGAACTTCTGTCATATTACTCGTAATGATCGCTTATCAGACGGTCTAGGACACGTACACCGAAACCAACCCCGCCGGCTGTGGTGACACCTTTGTCTGATTTTTGTTCCATTTTGCCGGCAATGTCCAAATGCGCCCAAGGAGTATCGTCTTCAATGAAATGCTCTAAAAACCCTGCGGCCGTACAGGCTCCACCAAAGCGTCCCATCGTCCCGACATTGTTCAGATCTGAAAATTTACCTTCCATAGCCTTGCGATAAGCCTCGTCAAGCGGCATACGCCAGAGTTTTTCGCCTGTTTTTTGACTGCTGCTCTCTAATTTACTCCATAAACCATCATTGTTTACAAATGCGCCACAATATTCATGACCTAGTGCAACCATCATCGCACCTGTCAGTGTGGCTAGATCGATGACGAATTTTGGTTTGTACGTTCTCTGTACGTATGTCAGGGAATCGTTCAACACCAGACGTCCTTCGGCATCGGTATTATCGACCTGAATGGTTTTACCTGACATCGAATTGATAATATCCCCCGGGCGATAGGCGCGGGCGGACGGCATATTTTCTGCCAGTGCTACAATCCCGACGACATTTGCTTTGGATTTACGGGCAGCAATCGCTTTCATCAAACCGACGACGGCGGCAGAGCCCCCCATATCCATTTTCATGGCATCCATGCCCGCGGAGGGCTTAATCGAAATACCACCTGTGTCAAACGTAATGCCTTTACCAACAAAGGCTATGGGCGTTTTGCTGAATGTTTTCTTGGCCTTTGTCACCGGTGCACCGTGCCAGCGCATAATGACAACACAGGATTTTCTGTCAGATCCCTTACCAACCTCCAAATGTGAATGAAACTTCATCTTCTTCATCTGGGCTTCATTCAATATTTCGACATCGACACCCAGCGGTTTTAGCTCTTTTTGTAAGCGTTTGGCATAGCTTTCGGGATAGAGCTTGTTTGGCGGTTCGTTCATCACATCACGGGCCAAATAGACGCCTTGCGCAACGGCATCTTCGTAAGTGAACAGTTTCTTTGCGGCCGTCTGTTTGTCCAAAACGCAATCGATCTGGACTAAACTGTTTTTGCTTTCAGGTTTCTTGTAAACATGAAATCCATAGCTTCTCAGTCTGATACCCGTCACAAAAGCAGCCGCAAATTCCTCAGGCTTTATACCCAGCCCTTTAACACTATCGACAATCACGCTGACATGTTTTGCGCCTACGGATTTAAGCGTTCCAAGGACATTGGCTCCTAAATTTTCTATCTCCAGAACAGTGGACTTTTTAGCTTCTCCTGCTCCAAGAACAATCACACGCTCAAAATCCGATCCTTTCGGCATGGCGATTACAGTGCTTTGGCCGGATTTACCTTCAAAATTGGACGCTGTCTTGAGAGCATTTTGAATATGCCCTTTGCTTTGCTTGTCTATATCTTTTCCGGAAGCCCCAAGGGTTTTATTGCCATATGTGAATATGACAACCGTTTCAGACTTGGACTTCGGGGTTTTACCAAAGGAGAATTTGATGCTCATAAACAATCAGCTTTCTGTTGTGATTTTATTGTTTGCTTTCTAAAGCCCTTAATATAAGTATTTTTGGACAGCTTAGCCAGTGCCAAACAGACCGGATGCGTATGGTTTTCGACAAATATCTTTTTCACAATATCTTGATCGCAACGATTTTTATGTCGTTGACCTTGGCGGCTATCATTTTTTTAAGCCAATCACTGCGATTTTTGGAGTTGGTGATTGAATCTGGAGCGTCCAGCAAAATGTTCTGGATTTTGACTTTTTTGGCTTTGCCCCGTTTTCTGGAAGTGGTTGTGCCGATTGCACTGATGGCTGCTACGTTATTCACGTATAACCGTTTGATCATGGATAGTGAGCTGGTTGTGATGCGAAACGCTGGCTATTCTCCGTTACGTTTAAGCCGTCCTGTGATTATGCTGTCTATTTTTACAACAATATTTTTGCTGCTTGTCACTACGTGGCTCGCACCTGTCTCTCTCAACCAAATGCAACAATTGCGGTTGGTTTTAAAATCACAATATTCGACATTGTTGATCAAGGAAGGGGTATTCAATGGCTTTGGTGATCATTTAACGGTTTATGTCGAAGACCGAAAAAAAGACGGAGAGATGGAAGGGTTACTCATCCACGACACAAATCCAGATTGGGACGAACCTGTTACGATCGTAGCTCAAAGAGGATACATTGTTGCGTCTGAACAAGGTCAACAGGTGATAGTGGAACAAGGCTGGAGGCAGTCTTTTAATGCTGAGGGAGGCAATCTCGATAAATTGAGTTTTGAACGCTACTCCATTGATTTGCCGGAGAGTGAAGATGTCAGGCAGCGTTGGACCGAACCCGACGAACGTACCTTCCTACAGCTTTTAAATCCTGATCCGAATGTTCAACGTGACATGGAAAGCAAAGACCAGTTTTTGACTGAAGCTCATCGACGCATTGTTACTCCATTTTTGGCCATGACTTACACGTTCTTATCTTTGTCCTTTTTACTCTTGGGTCCGCTGAACAGGAGAGGGCAGGCTATTCGCATTGCGATGGCTATAGGATCTGTCGTGATTATACAGGGCTTGTATTTGTCAGCCTTTAATCTTTCAAACCGTTCGGTTATCGGGCTTATTGGAATGTATGTACTTGTATTTGTGCCCCTTATTCTGGCGTGGATTTCAATTAGTCCGATGAGTGAGGCTTTCCGTCGAAAGACATTATTCAAGAAAAAGGAAAATCCAGCATGAAATCGGTTTTTCCGCCCAAACTCAGCTTGTATCTCTCCGAAGCTTATTTGAAAAATTTTTGTTTTCTCGCATTCATTCTTCTGGGTGTGGTCTACCTCTTTGATACAGTTGAACTGCTGAGACGCTCATCCGAATTCGATGATGTGCCAATACTTCTCATACTTCAAATGGGTCTCTTTAAACTGCCGGAAGTTGGCCAGATGGTTTTGCCTTTTGCTGTTTTGTTTGGCGCAATTTTTACTTTCTGGCAGCTGACGCGCCGTTATGAACTAATCGCTGTTCGTGCAGCTGGGTTGTCTGTGTGGCAGATTTTGAGCCCGATTTTGCTATCTGCTTTCTTGATCGGTTTGTTACAAGTCACATTGATTAACCCCTTTGGTGCTTTGCTAATCGGTAAGTTTGAAGCTTTGGAAAACACACATCTTAGCCGCCAGACCAATCTAATCAGCTTGTCCAAGCAGGGGCTTTGGCTGAAGCAAGACCACGGTGAAGGCCATGTGATTGTGCATGCAGATACGATTGATTCCGAGCAATGGGCTTTAGAAAAAATAATCGTTTTGTTTTTTGATGAGACTTACAATTTTGTACGTCGACTGGATGCTGGTAGAGCTGAATTAGAGCCAGGCCAATGGTCTTTTCAGGATGTTGTATCAAACCGCCCGCAGGCTTTACCTGAAAAATCCGAATTTATCACGATGGCAACAGACTTAACCCGCGAAGATATCGAAGATAGTTTTGCATCTCCGGAGACAATATCCTTTTGGGCGTTACCGTCATTCATTGAAACGATGCAAAACACGGGCTTTGACCCTGTTCGTCTCAAATTGCATTATCAAGTGCTGTTATCTCAGCCGGTGCTATATCTGGCTATGATATTACTCGCTGCCTGCGTTTCTTTGAGACCACCGCGAAATGGCGGGGCATTTCTTCTCATCGCAAGTGGAATATTCGTAGGATTCATGATCTTTTTTGCGTCCAGTTTTTTACAAGCTCTGGGTGCTTCACATCAAATACCCCTAGTCTTAGCGGCTTGGTCACCTTCGGTTGTCGCCATGCTCATTGGCACGACAATCATCATGAGTTTGGAAGATGGTTGAGTTTTCTGTGTATCAAATACATTTAACATGCTGGAATTAGATAAAATTTTTTGTATTTTTAATCTTGAAATAACCAAAAGATGGTGTACTTATCACAGGGTAAAAAAGTTAAGGTTTTCAGTTATGTCATTGAGCGGACAAGATTTTACAGAAAAAAAATCCATCCAAATAGTATTGGTGGCCACTATGGCTATCATGCTTTCCGCTTGTTCAACAACGGCTGACCAAAGCGGTGATTATGCTGCGATGGATCCTTTAGAAGACATAAACCGTGCGACCCTGGCATTTAACGAAGGCGTCGATAAGGCCGTTATGGAGCCTGTTACGGAAGGATATAGAGCTGTTACGCCAAAAGGCATTCGTCTTGGCCTTAGAAACTTCCTCAGAAACCTGCGTAGTCCTGTAGATTTGGGCAATCAGGTTCTGCAGGGTGATGTTGAAGGTGCAACGAACCAGACTGCTCGCACATTTATCAACACACTGGCCGGTTTTGGCGGAATTGTGGATGTTGCCGAAATGGGTGGTATTCCATATGAGCCCGAAGATTTCGGGCAGACCCTTGCAACTTGGGGTGTAGGGCACGGTGCTTACATCGTTATGCCTTTGCTTGGGCCTTCCAGTATACGTGATGGTGCAGGGATGATGGTAGATAGCTACCTTGATCCTCTTCGTTTGTATGCTTTCAATATTGACGAAGAACATTGGCATTACACACGTACTGCTGCTGGTGTTATTGATAAACGCGAAGAGCTCTTAGACGTCATTGACGACTTGCGTAAAAATTCATTCGATTATTATGCAGCCTTGCGTAGCGCTTATTTCCAGAATCGTGAAAACCTGGTCAATGACGGTGACGCTAGTTTCTCATCCGGACCGGCAATTCCAGATTACGACGAATAATTAATTTTCTTTATCTATGAAAATATAGAATTGTACCGCATGCTGTATGCGTGTATTTAATTTAAGTTATTTATTTTTCAGGAGAATACTATGAAAATTAATAAAGCCTTTGTCGTAGCTTTCTTTTCAGCACTGCTTTTGGTTTTTAGCTTGAACGTTAGCCATGCTTATACGTCCAAGCTTTCTTATCATTCTCCCGTAACGCATTTGAAAAATTTCGTAAGTACTAATAATAAAGTAGCCAAAGGCGCAGAAAACTTTATCGACTCTATGGGGAAACGTGCGATCACTTTCTTGGATTCCGATATGTCCCAAGAACGCAAAGAGCGTGAGTTCAGAAAACTATTGAAGGATAGTTTCGACTTAACAACCATTGGCCGTTTTTCTTTGGGCCGCCATTGGAGAGTCGCTTCTGATTCACAGAAAAAAGAATACCAAAAACTTTTTGAAGATCTAATCGTTGATGTCTATTCACAACGTTTTGGCGAATACAAAGGTCAGGCCCTAGCAATACGCTCCAGCCGCTCAGAAAATGAGAAAGATACAATCGTTCAATCTTTTATTGTTGATGACAATGGCGCTGAATTTAGCGTCGATTGGCGGGTTCGTTTCAAAAACGGTCGTTACAGAATTATTGACGTGATTATCGAAGGAGTCAGTATGTCGCTAACACAGCGTTCGGATTTTTCCAGTGTCATTCAACGTGGTGGCGGGAACGTTGATGTGTTAATCGCACACCTTAAAGGTCAGAATTAAGTTCTTTGACTAAATGTTAAACCGCTTCTATTTAAGAAAGTGTCTACGTCACTTCTAACGGTGTTTCTCTCAGTCAAGTTTCTTTGGAACGTTGCTTGAGATTGAGTTGTCAGCGCTGCACGTCCTGTTTGTACTCTTCCAGTAATAGAGTCTTGCTGGTTTCTGGCAGCGGCTAAGTCATCTCTATAGTTATCATCAAAATGTTGTTGTCTGTCAGCTTGGCTTAAATTTGGATCATTCAATCTTGAATCATTTCTCATAGCAGTCATGATGTCTCTTTCTCTATTTACGCTCTGAGGTAATGCATCACCTGATGCAAGTTGATTGAGCCCACCTGCTGCTGCTGCTGCCTCAGCACTGCGTCTTCCAGCTTCTTGTCTTCCTTCATCCCATGATTCTCGGGCCGAGCTTACAGCTTCGGATAACTGCCCGCCGATCATACCGCCACCGATAGTGGAGTATTTCATTAAGTTTTCAGCACCGCGTGATGGTTCGTTATCGTCAGTAAAGCTGGATGCATTTGATCCATACCAGCGTGATACAAGCGATCCTGGCACAAGATCAATCAATTTGAATGATGCCATGGCCATCATATAAACAATAACGGCATAAATAATCGTAAAGAAAAACTCGTCTACTGCATCACGTGCATGTACTTCAGAACCTGGAAGCTGTCCGAGAACATCAATACCCAAACCAGAGGCTGGGCCAACAGTACATCCACCAGCGAGTACCGTATCCGGATCTGCGCGGCCAAAATTGGATACAGCCAAATAGAAAATTTCATTCAGTACTTTAACCTGCGCGGCAAAGATCACGATAGCAGCAAGAAGACCAAAAACGATCGCAATCGGGCGTACAAAGATTTCAAAAAGCAACATATACCCTGCGGAAGCCGCCTGTCCCGGTAAACCTTGACCATCAATGCGTAAATGAGCTAATGCCCAAAGCGGGACACCGACCATGGCCTCAAATACACTTTTGACCCAACCGCCAACAGCAAAGAAGAAATAGATAAATGGTAAGAACGGCAGGACATAGAAGAGCACAAATCCAATCATGAGACCCAAAGAAGCCATTGTTCCATAGAATCCTGTCATTGAATCTAAAGAAGCACCAACCCCACCTGGAACAAGTCCACTTCCACCCAAAAGTCCGAATCCTGCGCTAATCGCAAGATTATTAATCGCGGCTTCGATCATACCTTTCCCAACAACAGATAGCTGTGCAAGTGGGTGTATGTCAGTGTTACGACACATGTCAAAAAGGCCCTATGTGCCTAGAATCGCGTTTATTGTGTTAATAAATACATTGCTTGTATCGCCCATGGCTTGGGTGTATTGGGCATCTGTACGTGTATCATTCTGCCAATTTTGAAAAACAATATTTAGAACGCGAGCGATATCCCCATCAGCTGCCGTTTCAAAATCAATATATCCTCCATTCGATAATCTTGGACTGAAACGTTCGTCAGGAAAGACGTTTCGGTTATTCTGCATTTGTTTTTCTCGCGCATATTCCATGACACGCGGATATAATTGCGGTGTAGGTGTATTCATCGCGGCTGTAGTAATGGAACCATTTTGCTCGGCTATTCTATTGTACCAAATACCCGCACCGCCCCAGCCCAAGCGGGCGATTTCAGGGTCGATACCTTGATCTAGAATACCGAGTTGAATGCCCACAGCCTGTAGAATGATTTGTTCTACAGCATTAGCAAGTGCAACAATAATATCGCCTTTATATTCAGGATCTGGAATGGGGCTACTGGGATCGCGCGGTAGGGTCGACATATACCGCAAAGTGAAGTTTCTAGCGTAAGCATCAACAGACCCACCGTTGGCCCATAATAATCTTATGAGTTCAAAATATCCTGATTGAATAGCCAGTGCACCTGGTTGTCCTACATCGTTAGTTTTAAATACAATTTCACCGCACTCGGGGCTAACAGCACCGCTATAATTAGAATAATTTGTTGGGTCGTGTTCGCCAAAACGGACGATGATATTACCTCCAGGAGCATCAGCATTCGTAGATGTCAAACCAAGTGCTGTTACATACGCCAGTCCGTTAATGGGGGCGCTATCTCCAGGATCGGCTCCATAAATAACATATCCGTCAATCTCTTTGCCATTTCGTCTACCTTCAGCCCATTGACATGTTTTCGCCAACATCATAAAGGCTGGGATGTGCGAAACTTCCGGTGTGTTCGGTGTTCCAACTAAGGTTCCAGTTTCACCCAGTGGATTGTTTATGACGACATTAAATCGTATCCAGCCGTTGGTAGCCATACTAGATCCGTATTTTGCGACGGACAATGTAATCCATTGTGCTCCGTTCAAACCGTCTGGAAGGGGAATTAACAAACCAAAGAAAACAATCAAACGAATAGGGACCCATGCATGTGAAAAACGCTTACCGAAAGGAACGCCCGTATTGGCTGTTTCGCTGATAATGGTAGTTGCAAAGTATAAGATAATAAATGTCCCAACAACCAGCATGCCAAGGCTATAAAATTCAAATAAAGCGTAAAGGGCAACATGAATGGGCTGTGTAGCCAGTGCACCACCGAACATATCAACACCAAAAACAAGAGTCATCATACGGAATGCAACATCATCCTGTGGAAATGGTGTTTCAAAAAAGCTTGTATACCATCCCCCACCTGCTAAGGCTGGGTTTGTAATAATCGAAAAGAATAAAACAATGAACTGTAATCCTAACAGAACAATACCAATGAGAATCGCACAGAAGATCAAAACCTGATCAATATGATAACGATCAAATTTTACATGCTGAGACGCTTCTGCAATTACATGTCTAATACCAAATTTACCAATTGAAGAGGCACGCAAATATTCATGATTATTAGGTAGAATTCCAGCTGTATTGTAAATATAGGCCATCAAATAAGCGAGGTTGCCAAACCCGCTTCCAACAAGCTGGCTTATTCTGCTCCCAAATTCTGGTAGAAGCGTATATTTAAAGAACTGCTTGGCCGTAAACGGCGGCTTTGCTTTCATCTACCTCTTTCACCTTTCATTTTTATCGATCCCTTAGTCCTTCTATTAATCCCTGTGCACCGGAGCTTACAGCACTGGTACCCGACGACGCAGCTTGCTGTAATCTTCCCACCATGGCACCGCCACCAACGGTGATACGCTGAACCAATCCTTTTGCAGGTTCAGCGCGTTCATCATTAAATGTTTTAACGTTTGCACCGATCCAACGCATAATTTCATTTGGTATCTGGTCAATCAGTTTAAACGATGACATACCGATCATGTACACAATGACGGCATATATAATTGTGAAGAAAAACTCATCAATAGCACCGCGTAAATACATTTCATCGCCCAATTCAAACAGGCCTGTTGATCCAGTAATTGTGCACGCACCGCGATCAACCGGATCGTGTCCTGTAATGTTGGATACAACAAGGAAGAAGATGTCATTTAAAACTTTAACCATGGCTGAATAAATCGTAATAGATGCGAATAATCCCATCATGATCATGAATGGTCGTAAAAATATTTCTAGAATTAGGAAATATCCATATGTTCCAGAAGATCCCGGTAGTCCTTCTCCATCAATACGCAAATGTGCTAATGCCCAAAGCGGCACACCGACCATGGCTTCAAATAGGCCTTTGACCCAACCGCCAACAGCAAAGAAGAAATATAAAAACGGCATGAATGGGACGATATAATACAGTATGAAACCTATAACGAGACCTATACCGGCAATTGTACTAAAAAACCCTGATGCTGCACTTAAACCCGCACCTATATGCTCAGATAAAATATAAGCCGCACCACCCATCACACCACTGGCAAGCGAAAATCCTAAGTTGCGTACGGCAGCTTCAATAAGCCCTTTACCCACCGCTGCCAATTGAGCGACAGGGTGAGTGTCAGTATTCCGACACATATCAAAAAGACCTTGCGTACCGAAAATGG
Source organism: Pseudomonadota bacterium (assembly GCA_039026795.1). Lineage (GTDB taxonomy): Bacteria > Pseudomonadota > Alphaproteobacteria > Micavibrionales > Micavibrionaceae > JAUHXT01. The sequence goes on along the minus strand of JBCCLQ010000027.1, from coordinate 1,092 downwards.
CATTCATTGCATCAATCAAAGAATTATTTTGGTTTCGGGTGTGCGATCCCAGTTCTTCAGGAGCATAGCCGTGTTCTTCCCAGAACTGGAAAATCATATTGAAAACACGGGCAAGTTGTTCGTCTCGTGCATCTGCGAATTGAACAGCTATACCTTGTTCCAATTGGGGTTCAAAGCGCGCACTTGGATTGATGTTATCGTCCTGTTGCATTTTTTGCTCCAGAACATATTCCATGACAGACGGATATTTATGGATACGGGGTAAAGCTTGACTGGCAGAAACAAAACCACCGTTCATTTGTGCAAGCTTATTATACCAAATAGCGGCACCGGCCCATCCAAGGTTTAGACCGTCAGGATCAATATTCCAGGTTGGGCTGCCTTGTAATATGCCTTGCGTGACCAATAAACATGAGTTGATGTAATTTGATGCCTCGGCACGTTCTCTTTCTCTGTGTATGGATAAATATTCTTCTATCAACTCTTCTAAGCGTCCAGCGCGCAATTCGCCGGTACTTGTGTATGTTCCGACATAGGCGTGTGCAATAACGCGTGTTTGCAAAAAGTTAGGTAGAGTTGCAAGGCATACGCCGGGAGCTGGTCGTGTTAACAACATAGATCGGGCAAAATCATAGTATCCGGCCTGCAATGCTAAGAAGCCGGGTTCTTCGGTTGAAATTCCCGCTTCGATAATCATCTCTCCGCAGAAGGCTTTGACCATCCCTTTTTCTTCGGTGAAGGTTGGATCAAAATGTCCTATCTTAATGTGAATATCCCGACCCTCTGAGAAAGCAAGCGCAGCTGCAAAGTCTGTATTCGCTAATAACCGTCTATCAGCAACCCCACCGGTTCCACGCACGATATAAGCTTCTACAATTTGCTCTCGCGTGTAGCTATAATGGATATTACAAGCTGATGCCAAACTGATGAAAGCTTGATAATGAGTAATATTCGGTGATTGTGGCAAGGCCACAAGTGTATCGCGGTTTCCAAGATATGTTGCTCCACCAGATGTTGCGACTTGATTGAAATAAAGCCAGCCATTGGTTGCAAAACCGGAACCCCATTTTGCTGCATTTAGTGTAATGAACT
>JBCCLQ010000026.1:0-14010 GCA_039026795.1 Pseudomonadota bacterium | reverse complement strand
CCAATATTCTGGAGCAGGAAAAAGCGCCAAGCGTAGAGATGTATTTCGTTTATCCCGAAGAACGCAGAAATTCGACAAGGCTGGCTGCGTTTCGTGATTTTCTTTTGGAATCCATAAGCGAAACACATTTTTAAGATAATATACAACTCATGGTATGCGCTTTTTGCATGGCTGGTATAATATTTTTATATTGACGCGAAACCCCAAATCACCTTATAAACCTACTCAGCAACTTCGGTTGCCGGGGCCTCTTTAGGTCCCCTACGTCTCCCAGACGTGAAACCTCCCTGTTCAACTCGCCGGGCCGTAAGGCCCGGTTTTTTTCTGCCCAAAAAGCTCTCTTTACAGATTCTGCGAAAACGGGGATAATAATAATTGAATAAAAACAATATCTTAAAAATCTTTAGACCTAGTTCATTGTGATCAAATCCAAAAAGAAAATCATTGCGCTTTTTAATTATGGCGGCGGTATGCGTGGCCTTATCCCCGCACATCTTATGAGTGAAATTGAAAAACGCACTGGTCTTCACATGGCCGAGATGATTGATATTTTCTCGGGGCCTTCTACGGGAGCGATCTTAAATTCAGCCCTGACGCTGCGACATCCGGACGAACCGAACAGACCAAAATATAAAGCCCGCCATATGGTCCGCTTTTATGAACGCGAAGGTTTACGAATATTTCCGCCCGACCGTTTCCGCTCCTTTCGCGGGCTCATCCACGACTTCAACAATCGCATGATGAAAATCAGCCAGTTGAACAATATCTTTCGTCACGGACACTATGACCCTGCAAATCTGGGACGTGCTCTAAAAGCCCTTTATGGCAATGCGCGTTTATCAGACAGTGTAACGAGCCTGATTATCCCGATTTACAACATTGATGGAGAGCAGCTGATTGCGGCCACGGAAGAAGATGAAGGGTCTGACGCACCGGCTCCGACACGCAACAACATCATGGATAGCGGTGGCCATGCAGTCTGGCTAAAACACATGACTTTCGGCCGAAACCGCCATAAAACGCAGGATGTCAGCCTGTATAACGCCGTGATGGCCAGCTGCGCGGCCCCGACTTATTTTCCATGCCATCATTTTACGATGCGTCATCGTGAGACACAGCAGGTACGCACCTATTCCGGCATTGATGGCTCTATCTTCGATAATCCGTGCATTTCGTATCACGGCGCCATGCGACAGCACCTTCCGGAAGATACGGAATTTATGATGTTGAGCCTGGGAACAGGGCAAACCAATAAATCCATTAAAAAGGAAGACTGGAACCGCCATGGATCACTGGGCTATGTAGACCCTGTTAACGATCTACCGTTGATCAATATTTTCTTCCACGCCCCAGAATCTGCGCTGTTCGAGAGCTTTGCGGACGAACTGGAAGATAATTATTACAGCCTGAACAAGTCACTCATCTTCGGACGGGAGGACAAAGAGTGGCCGGGCGTTGAAATTGATAACGGCGATCCCGAAAACCTGAAAAAAATGAAAAATTTTGCACTTGCTATCATTGAGGATAACGCAGATAAATTCGATGATATTTGTCACGCCCTCGTTCAAAATCGTGACAAAAATATCATTGGCAAAAAAGGCTGGTTTAGCTTTTTGAAAGATGATTAAAACGCATCTTGCGCAACAAAGTCTGAAATCCGATCCGGCGTAATCTCGGGAATAATATCGAAGTCAAAACCCAGATCATTGAACAAGCTTTGTAAAGCCGGAAAAGCGCTGAGTTCGTTTTTAAGATACCCAAAAACGCGCGGCATATACTCCAGATGCTTCTGATCCCCCCTTATTTGAAAAAGCTTAATCAACTGCCCCGCGACACGGCAATGAAACTGTAACGCCAGAACCTTATACCAGGTTTTGAAAATTTCTTTTTCTTCGGTGCTTATATCTTCACAAAAGCGCGAGAGCAAAGCATCCTTCATATCGGCAGATACATCACGGCGGATATCTTCAAGTAGATTTGTCAAATCATAGGGCAATGGCCCGTAATGCGCGCCCTGATAATCCAGAATACCGCAACGTCGAATACCCCTATCGTCAGGCAACCACATGATATTTTCGGCATGATAATCAATATGCAAAAATGTTTGCGGGCAATCAGGAAGATTCGCCTCAATCTCACCCCATATTTTTAAGTATTGCGACACCTCATCGCCGTTGTTTTTAGAGCCACGTATAAGGGGTAAAAGCTGTTCTATAATTCTGCGCTTTCCTTCATCAACGCGGCTACCTTTATAGCTTGGCAAATCCAAAGCATTACCGTGATACTCTATATGAATTTTTTGCAAAACTTCGAGCGCCGTTTCGTAAGGTTCTATTTGAAGCGGTAAAGTCTGCGACCCGATATCTTCTAACAATACAAAACCATTATACTGATCAACGCTTTCAATATCGGGCACATGCAAACCAATGCTACTCAGCCATTGTCCGATTTTGACCATGTCGGAAATTTTATGTCCAGGCGTGGAGTCAGGATGATTGTCCGGCACGCTTTCCATCAAAATGCGAGTGTTATCATTGGAACTTAAACGCCAATAGCGGCGCGCCGCCCAATCCTGTGCAATTAAAGCCGCTGATGCATCAGCCCAACCATTCTGTTTTAGGAAATCACGCCGCAAATCATCACGGCCATCAAAAAAGGACATATTTTAATCGTCGCTCTTTTTACCTGCCATTTGATTGATGGCATCAATATGGGATTTGGAAGCTTGCTTTTTACCGACACGCGGAGCGTTATTTTCAACACCGAATTGTGGTGAACCACCACCGGCAATGGCTTTAAGGATTTCGAGGCCAAAGTCACCGTTCAAATCCTGTTCGGATACCGTTTGTAAGTTGGGCTTATGCTCATCTTTGTTGTTTTCTTTATTCACAACGTGCCCGATGGCATGACCGGCAATACCCGTCATATGCGGTTTTGTGAGTTCATAGAGCAGTTTGTTGTCTTCATAGGTCCAGGCAATAAGCTGCTGGCGGGCCTTTGTCGGATTACCACGCGTAATTTTCAGCGCTTCCATCACTTTCCGTTCTACATAATCCCAGCTCATTGGCTTATCCTTTTGTAAGAATTGTCAGAATATCATTGTAGCCTATGTAGGCAAATCTGCCAATTCTTTCATCATAGATTGTACACCGCGCACACGCTCCTTCACGGTATCCCATTGGCGGGAAGCCACGAGCTTTTGATCAGGGCGGAGCTTGATGGATCCACGCCGAGAAGCAATCCAGCCCATCAGCGCTTCAACATTTGGCGGTGTATCATTATGAAAGCCTAGCAAAACGCCCTTTGGCCCCGCTTCCACACGATCAATCCCTGCTGTTTTGCACATTTGTTTGATTTTCACGATATCCAGCAAATTATCGACTTCTTCGGGTATGTCGCCAAAACGGTCAATCAATTCGGCCGCAAAGGATTCAATTTCATCCTTATCGTTCAAATCGGCCAAGCGGCGATACAGGCTCATCCGCACACTTAAGTCTTCAACGTATGTTTCTGGAATCAGAACGGACGTACCCAGATTAATCGTTGGTGACCACTGATCGGGCATTTCTTCGCTATCCAAATCAACGCCCGCCTTGGCTGCCGCGACCGCTTCTTCCAGCATTTGCTGATACAACTCAACCCCGACTTCCTTGATATGGCCAGATTGCTCTTCACCCAACAAGTTCCCTGCACCGCGAATATCCATATCATGCGACGCCAGCTGGAAACCGGAACCAAGCGTGTCCAAAGTTTCAATAACTTCCAATCGCTTCATCGCCTGCTGTGTTAATTTCGTATTCGGCAAGTAAGTTAGGTACGCATAAGCACGCACCTTGGAACGGCCAATCCTTCCACGGATTTGATACAGCTGCGCCAAACCAAACAAATCGGCACGATGCACGATCATCGTATTCGCAGATGGAATATCAATGCCGCTTTCGATGATATTGGTGGACAGCAGAACATTATACTGCCCATCGCAAAACGCCGTCATGCGGTCTTCTAAATCGGTTGGTGACATTTGCCCATGCGCCGTGATGGTTTTAACTTCAGGGACGAGCTCTTTCAACTGCTCTTCAACCTCCTGAATATCCTTAATCCGTGGGCAAACATAAAAGGTCTGACCGCCGCGATAATGCTCCCGCAAGATCGCCTCACGAATGACCATCGCATCAAACGGCAACACAAATGTACGAATGGCCAGCCGGTCAACAGGTGGCGTGGCAATAATGCTCATCTCCTTCACACCAGTGAGTGACATTTGCAAGGTACGCGGGATCGGCGTTGCCGTAAGCGTCAAAACATGGACATCATTTTTGAGTTTTTTGAGGCGCTCTTTTTGCTTCACGCCAAAACGTTGCTCCTCATCCACCACAACCAAACCAAGTTTGGAGAATTGAATGCTTTCGGCCAGCAAAGCATGCGTGCCGATGACGATATTCACACTACCATCTTTCAATCCGTCTTTTATGGCGGTTGTATTTTTTGCGCTGACCAATCGGGACAACTGCTCGATCCGAACACCTGTTCCTTCAAATCGTTTTACGAAGTTCAGATAATGCTGACGCACCAATAAAGTGGTTGGCGCAATAATCGCAACCTGATAGCCATCCATCGCGGCAACATAAGCAGCACGCAGAGCGATTTCTGTTTTTCCAAATCCGACATCACCGCAAATCAGGCGATCCATCGGCTTGCCATCAGCCAGATCCTCTAGCGTTTCTTTAATCGCGCGTTCCTGATCGTCCGTCTCATGGTAAGGGAAACGTGAGGCAAACTCGTTATAGATTTCAGATGAGACTTCCAGCTTATCGGCTTTGCGCAAAGTACGTGCAGCAGCAATTTTCAACAAACCTTCCGCCATTTTCATCAAATCTTTTTTGGCTTTGGCTTTGCGGGCCTGCCATCCTGCACCACCGAGCTTATCGAGCTGTGTTAAGCCCTCATCAGAACCAAAGCGCGAAAGCACCTCGATATTCTCAACAGGCACATACAAGGTATCGCCACCGTGATATTCGATTTTCAAGCAATCATGCAGGACTTTGGCCGCTTCGATTGTTTCCAACCCCAGAAAACGTCCGACACCGTGATCAACATGCACAACCAAATCCCCTTCATCGAGCGAGGATATTTCAGTCAGGAAATTATCGGCCTTGCGCTTTTTCGATGCCTTGCGTGCCAGACGGTCGCCCAGAATATCCTGTTCCGTCAACACAGCCAGATCGTCAGCAACAAATCCGTGTTCTAAAGGCAGAACACAATACTCAACACTATCAATGCCTGCATTCTCGATCATGCCTTTTAGGCGCTCCATCGAGCCTTGCGAATAACAGGCAATCATCGTTTTTCGGCTTAAAGCTGTAATATGCGCCTTAAGCTCGGCAAACACATCTCCATCAGGAAGTGCGCGGATATCGGCAAAATCACGCCCTTTTCGAGCTCCCGCATCAAAAGCGCCTTCTTCCACTTCCGTCGGCTTGAAGGGTGACAAACCTTCCGCACTGCCTTCGAACCCCTGCCACTCCGCCTCACTCAAATACAAAGCATCAGGCTTAAGCGGATTATAAACCGAACCAGTCAACGAAACATCTTTGGATTTCTTTTGTGTTTGCGATGCGTTCAAAGTCATCCGCGCTTCATAAAAATCCTGAATCTGCTCCAGGCGTTCCGTATGCGCACGGCGCGCATGATGATCCATCGTTATCGCGCAATCGGAGATATAATCAAAAACCGTTTCCATGTGATCATAGAAAAGCGGCAACCAATGCTCCATGCCGTTATAACGCCGCGCCCCCGATATGGATTCATATAACGGATCATTTACATTCACCGTCCCAAACGCTTCGCGGTAGCCGGATCGGAAACGATGAATACTGTCATCATCCAAAAAGAATTCAGTGACAGGACGAAGAGAAAAGCTATCAATCTCGCCTTCAGATCGCTGGCTCATCGCATCAAAGGTTCGGATTTTTTCAATCTCATCACCAAACAGATCGAGACGAACAGGTTTCTCATATCCCGGTGGAAAAAGATCAATAATACCGCCACGCATGGCGTATTCGCCTGCCTCCCGCACCGTTTCTGTGCGCTGATATCCGTTGCTCATCATGAAAGATTGCAGATACTCCAGATTGAGGCGCTGATTTTTCGCCGCAATAAAGCTCGCTTCCTTTAGGGCGGCTTGTGGTGTCACACGTTGCAAAACAGCATTCACTGTTATGAGCACAATACGCGGCAAAAACTTATCACTCGCTTGCCATTCCAAAAGGCGTGTCAGCGCATGCACACGTTGCGCAACTATTTCCGCATTCGGTGATACGCGGTCATACGGCAGGCAATCCCAGGCAGGCAAAGTCACCACGTCAATGTCAGGGGCAAAAAACGCAATTAAATCATGCAAGGTCGACAGCCGCGTATCGTCCAACGCGATATGCACCAACACCTTTTGCTCTTTGGATAACGCACGCGCTTTGTCCGCCAGAAGGCGCGCATCCTGCCCTTCCGGTGCGCCATACAGCGTGACAAAATTGTTATCGATCGTCGCTTCCTGATTTGCGGTTTGTGGCATAATGATGCGCTAACACTTTCTCCATGACCGCGTCGCGCTTGTCATCCGGTAACTCTTCGCGCCCGCTGATCCAGTTATATAAGTCAGGATCTGAGTTTTGGAGTAGTTCATCATAAAGCGCAAGCTCTTCTTCGGTAAATCCCTCAACATGCGTGTTTGCAAATGACCCGAGGATCAAATCCATTTCCCGTGTGCCCCTGTGCCAGGATCGGAAAATCAGCCGCTTTTTTACATTTTCAAGTTTTTCATTCTCAGACATGTAGTTTAAGATAGTGAAATAATTGAATTTTTAAAGTGCAAACATGGCCAGACCGTTTGAATTAGATCCCTATTTTAAAGCGCTCACCGTTTTACCGGGCGTGGGGCCGAAAAATGCCAAGCTATTTGAAAAACTGATTGGCGGCGGCAAGGTTCTGGACCTGCTGTGGCACCTGCCCGTTGATTTTGTGGATCGCCGCTTTACGCCAAAATTACAGGATGCACCGTCGGGTAAAATCGCAACCATCACGCTGACCATTGATCGGCACATTCCGGCGGCGCGGCGCGGCCTTCCATATAAAGTGCGCGGATATGACGGAACAGGGCATATTGATTTGATTTTTTTCAACGCCAAACGCGACTGGTTGGAAAAGCAACTTCCTCCCGGTGAAACGCTGATTGTCAGTGGCAAGGTTGAAGCCTATCAGGGCGCATTACAAATGGTGCACCCCGATGCGATTGGAAAAGAGAGCGAACGAGCAGACATTGAAGGCGTGGAACCCGTCTATCCCCTCACCCAAGGCATGACGAACAAAACCTTCCGCAAAGCTTTAAACGGAGCGTTGGAATTTGTATCACCTCTACCCGAATGGATTGAAGATTCGCACAAATCTAAAAACAAATGGCCGGATTGGAACGATGCGTTGCTGGCCATTCATGAACTGGATAGTGAAAAACTGTTATTGCTCAACCATCCTGCACGCGAACGATTGGCGTATGATGAATGCTTATCAAACCAACTGGCACTCGCGCTCGTTCGGCTCAAACAACGTCGTCAAAATGGCCGTAGCTATACCGTCAGTAATGACTTGCGCGCCAAGGTCACGAACGCGCTACCCTTTGAACTGACAGGCGCGCAAAAACGATCTTTGGAGGAAATTGATACGGACATGTCATCACCTTTGCGCATGTTACGCCTCTTGCAAGGCGATGTCGGCTCGGGGAAAACCGTTGTAGCCGTGATGGCACTGTTGAATGCAATTGAAAGCGGAACCCAAGCCGCGATTATGGCGCCGACTGAAATCCTCGCCCGCCAACATTTAGAAAGCGTGCGCCCATGGCTCGATGCTGCCGATATATCCTACACCGTTTTAACAGGCCGCAATAAGGGCAAAGAGCGCGATGAAATCCTGCATCGTATCGCGTCCGGTGAAGCGAAAGTCGTGATTGGCACGCATGCATTGTTTCAGGACGGCGTGGATTTTGCCGATCTTGGTTTAGCCGTCATTGATGAACAGCACAAATTCGGCGTGCATCAGCGTTTGTCTCTGTCTTCCAAATCCAAGGGCACGGATGTTCTTGTGATGACCGCCACCCCTATTCCGCGCACACTGGCGCTCACCGCCTATGGCGACATGGAAGTCTCGAAGCTGGACGAAAAACCGCCCGGGCGTAAACCGATTGATACCCGCCTGATCCCACAGGAAAAGGTTGAAGACATGGTCAGTGCATTGAAAGGACAAATCGCAAAAGGCGCGCGCGTCTATTGGGTGTGTCCATTGGTTGAGGAGTCAGAAAAGCTCGACCTCGAAGCTGCCGAAGAACGCTATGATAAATTGAAAGTTCATTTCGGGGAACGCATCGGCCTCGTTCATGGCCGCATGAAGGGCGAAGACAAAGATGCGGTCATGGAAAAATTCGCCAAAGGCGATCTGGATGTTCTGGTCGCCACCACGGTCATTGAGGTTGGCGTTAATGTACCAGAAGCCACCATCATGGTGATTGAACAGGCCGAACGTTTCGGTTTGGCGCAACTCCATCAATTACGCGGGCGTGTCGGACGTGGTGCGGCAAAATCATTCTGTTTTCTGGTCTATAAAGGGCCACTGGGCAAAACAGCCAAGGAGCGCCTCAAAACCATGCGCGAAACTGAAGATGGCTTTGTGATCGCCGAAAAAGACCTCGAATTACGTGGTGGCGGTGAAATCCTCGGCACGCGGCAAAGCGGTATGCCGGAATTCAAACTGGCGGATATCACGGCGCATGCGGATCTGCTCGCCGCCGCCCGTCAGGACGCGCAAATGATCCTCGATAAGGACCCGGACCTTGAATCGAGCCGTGGACAAGCGTTACGAACTCTTTTATACCTATTTGAACAAGATCAGGCGATTGCGAATTTACGCGCGGGTTAACAAAACGTTAAAAGCCCTTTTACCAAATAAAAACAAAAGGTTAATTATCATAATTTGTAATTTTCAGATGTTTTTGTTATTTTGACGTATTAATTGATTATGGATACAAGAATCTAAATAGAGGCAGGGAATAGAGTAATGGATGGTAGCACCCCCCCAAATAATCCGGGAAAACCAAGTATTGATGTGAACAACGAAGCTGATGTGGCTGCTGTTGTTGATGGAATTGCGGCTGCTACTGCCGATCAAACAAGTAATTTGTATTTCAAACACTTTGAAAATAAACCATTAGACCAGATTTTACAACCTGTTAAAAACTTCATCCGTAAAAACTATGATGTCTCCGGCTTAAACAAAGAGGGGTTTAGGGAGTTAACTGAACAAGTATTGATCAAACTTATTAAAGAAAAAGAAATTTTTCATCTAGAAGGTGAAGGCACTCAAGCTCGTATGAAACCTGGCCCTGCTCCTGCAAAACCAAAGGCAGATGTAGATGAAATTGCAAGAGGAATACCTGCCGATTACTTCAAAGAAGAAGTGCTTTTAGAACCAGTGATAAACGCTCTTAAAAGAAGTATCGCCAGACAGTATGACGTTTCGGCTGTGGATGATCTCGATGGTTTTGTAGACGCGGTGATCACTAAACTGACCGGTGAAAGAAAACTTTTTCATGTCGTTGACATAGATGGTCAAAGCTATGCACGGCCCGGCCCTGACCCACAAGATCAAGGCATCGGTGTAACTATTCGTCGTAGTCCTGCTGCAACATCACCCGCTCCGGCAGGCCCTGTTCAAAATGGGCAGCTGCTTGCTCTTATAAATGATCGCCCAAATGTTGATGGCGCTATTGTACAGCAAACAAGCCAAAGCGAAACACCGGTTGATCCAACACCGGAAGGCAGCGATGGCTACTCAATTAACAACTCTGTATTTAGTCAGCCAGCCAATGGCGATATTGCAAAAAGTCAAACGACATTCAAAAGGCTAGATAAGCGTTACAATTTCAGCAAACCAAAAAGCAATACGGTTTTGGTTCAGGACAAATCAGACCCGGATAAGTCTATTGAACTTACGCGTAATGACCAGGATGTCGATGCAAAATACACAGGCGACACAGCAAAGTTTGGTGCGAAAGAAGCGATGGTTTTGGCGATATCTGTGATGGAAGCAGAAAGTCGTATGGATGGAGAGTTTGTTGTCGATTTAAAAGGCACGCCGGAACAACTCGCTCTGATTCAAGCTGCTTTTGAAGAGCTGAAAAGCAAGTATCCTCAGAATGAATTTAAATATAGCGAAGGAACTCAGGACGCAGCATCACTATCGCAGGAGACCAAAGACAATATTGCACAAGCAGCCAGGGAGCTTGGTAAAGATCCTGAAAAGAGACCGACTCCCGAACAGGTCGCCAGACAACAAAAAATTACTGCACTGAAGGCAAAGATTGCAGACATTGAAGCCCCTCTTCAAGAAGCAGGTTTCACTCAGTCGGTTAATGAATTAGACCAAGGACTGAGTGATCTGTCGGATAACTTAGTTGCTCTTGAAAAACGACTGTCAGAAACGGATCCCAGTGACACTGAAACGCTGACAGAAATATCCAAAGAATATGAAACGTTACAAGAAGCTCTTGGGGCGGCTGAAAAAGCATATCAAGAAGATATAAATTCGGTTCTTGGTGCATATGATCAGTCTATAAAGGCTTTAATCGGTGATCCTGAAAGTACAGCACTCCTCTCACCGGATTATATTCAGCAGGTTCAAGCAGTTGCAGATCGCGTAAACGGAAATTGGAATGGTCGCGTTTCTGGCCTTACAGAAGCGATAGATGAAAAAATCAAATCTATCGGAGCCACTATCGAACAAGGTGAATATGCTGCGCTTGAAAAAACATACACCGAGGCCCGCAAAGCATTGGATGACAGCGGCGCACTTGCGAAGGCAGCCGCGAACCTCGCAGAAGTACAGAATATAAGAACTTCAGTAGAAACACAGGAAAATCGCTTGAACCAGCTACAGGCTGAAGGCGGCATGACATTGGCAACACTTGAAGAAGCCAAAGACACCTATACAGCTTTAGGAAATAGATTAGAAGAAATCCTGAACGCCGATGCACAAGAAGTTACTCCGCACCTCAACCGATATAAAGACGTTGTAGACGCAATTGCAACCAGAGAAGATGAGCACACTCAAAGGCTCATTGAAGCAATTGGTGAAGATGATTTCTTTGCACATAGACAACCCAATGCAGAATGGGAAGCCGCAACAGAAGGTCTAACAGAGCGTATTGACGAAGGTTTGGCGAAAATCGTTGTAGAGGAAACCAAGATCACTGTTCAAAATGCTCTTGATAGCGCAATTGCTACTCAGGAGAAAATTCTCGCTGATCATCTTAAAAGTGAATTTGGTACAGCAGATAGCTTGAAAAAACACATGGGTGCAAAGGGGCGCATTCTGAGCCCGGAAGAGAAAATTGACAGATGTATGGATCAAGTTTCCGATGCGGCAGCACAAGAAGTACATTTGGGCATATCATCTGTGGAGAATGACAATGCAGCCCACGCTGCTTTACGTCTTCATTTCCTGAGCGAATTTAAGGAAAAAGGCATGACGCATACCGGCGGAGATGTTCCGGACTGTGAAGACAAAATGATTGCATTGGCTGACCAGAAAATACAAGGCATCCAGGACGGTGCAGGTTTAACAAAAGCCGAGATATGGGAAACCCTTCAAGCTTCTCGACAAAGACAGGTTGCGGCTCGCAAACAAACACGCGCTCCGGCGACGGCTTAATCAGCTACAGAACGATCAGGCGGCACGATAATCCCTGCGGACACAACGAGCTTCACGCCCTCTTCGACTGTCATATCGAGGTAAATCAAATCCTTTTTAGGCACGAACAGTAAGAAACCCGATGTCGGGTTGGGTGTCGTCGGCACAAATACATTAATCGTTTCATTCTTGGTCGCCCGCTGGACTTCCCCTTCGGCCTTACCCGTGACAAAACCGATTGCCCAAGTCCCTTTGCGTGGATATTCAAACATCACCACTTCGCGAAAGGCCTGCGATTGGCTAGCCATCACAGTTTCAAAAATCTGTTTAATCGCGCCGTAAACAGTTCGAATAACCGGAACGCGGTGCACGATATATTCCGAGATACGAATAAACAGGCGACCCAAGAAGTTCGTCGCAAACCAGCCAACTACGAGGAAGAAAGATACGGCAATAATAACGCCGATCCCCGGCAAATATGTTTCTGTATATTGCGGCGGGATCAAACCAGCGACACTGTTATCAACGAAAGCAAAAAACTTCCAGGTTAAGAAAATCGTAATCCCAATCGGCGCGGTAACCAAAATACCGGCCAAAAAATAACCACGCAGGCGAGAACCCAGCGTGCGCTTTTTCGGGTCTTCCCCATCACCGTTTATGATGCTTTCAAATGCGCTCTGCTGCTTTTTATCATCCGCCATCGTTTAAACTTTCATTTTATCCTGCAAATACGCCAGAACATTATCAGCCGAAATACGTTCCTGCGCCATGGTGTTACGTTCCCGCACAGTCACTGTGCCATCTTCCAGACTTTGGCCATCGACCGTAAAACAGAACGGTGTTCCAATCTCATCCTGCCTCGCATAGCGCTTCCCGATGTTCTGTTTGATATCCAGATCAACGGGATAATATTCACGCAGCTCCATATACAGCTTCTCCGCCATGTCGGGGTGACCATCCTTGGCCGTAAGCGGAAGAATTGCCGCTTTCTTTGGTGCGACTTTGGGATGAAAGTTCAAATACACGCCGGACGGGCGATCTTTATCAATTGTATAAGCCTCACACAAAATCGCGAGCATGCCGCGCGTTAAACCGGCAGCCGGTTCAATCACATGCGGCAAATATTTTTCGTTATTCCGTTCAGGATCCAGATATTCCAGCTTGGTTTTGGAATGCTCCTGATGCTGCTTTAAATCAAAATCACAACGATGTGCTATGCCTTCCAACTCACCAAATCCGGGCGCGGTAAACGGGAATTGATATTCGATGTCGATTGTCCCCTCACCGTCCTTGGCATAGTGGGACAGCTCATCCTTGTCATGCTCACGCATCAGTAATGAGGATTCACTCATACCCAATGAGATCCACCATTTCTTGCGCTCTTCAATCCAGAACTCACGCCATTGCTTGGCTTCAGTTGGATGACAAAACCATTCCATTTCCATCTGCTCGAATTCACGGGATCGGAAGATGAAGTTACGGGGGTTCACCTCGTTGCGGAACGCCTTCCCCACTTGCGCGATACCAAACGGCATTTTGACGCGGCTGCTATCGAGCACGTTTTTGTAATTCAGGAAAATGCCTTGCGCCGTTTCAGGCCGTAAATACGCTTTGCTGTCTTCACTCTGCGTCGCACCAACATAAGTTTCGAACATTAGGTTGAATTCTTTGGGCTCGGTCAGTGTCCCGACCTCTTTGGCATCAGGTGCTAGAACCTTTTCGTATTCGGCCACGTCCAGATCAACCAATGGCACATGGTCAAAATCGGATGACGATTTACCCTTCGCTACTTTTTTCAAGCGCGCCGCCATAAAATCATCGTCATCTTCCATGACAGCGATCCACTTACCCTCGCCATCCTTTGGCTTTAAAACGATGACGTGATCCGCGCGATACCGCTTCTTGGTTTCGCGGCAATCCACCATCGGGTCGGAAAATCCACCAACATGCCCTGAAGCAACCCAGGTTTGGGGATTTTGTACCAAAGCACTATCCAAACCAACAATTTGCAACGGATGTCCGTCAGGGCCGATCGGCGGGGTAATCACCATTGCCTTCCACCACAAATCACGGATATTGTTTTTCAGCTCAATCCCCAACGGGCCATAATCCCAAAATCCGTTTAATCCGCCATAGATATCAGAAGCCGGAAAGATAAAGCCCCTGCGCTTACACAGCGCGACAATATCCTTCATATCTTTCACTTGGGTTTCATCCGTTTGAGCCTGAGCTGTTTGCATTATTCATCCTTATGTATCAGTCTTTTAGGTATAAGGGATTTGG
>JBCCLQ010000025.1:0-14207 GCA_039026795.1 Pseudomonadota bacterium | reverse complement strand
TTATCATCATGCATCAAAACAACATCGGCGTTTTTTACACCTAAAACTGCAATTAGGTGCTTGATACGTTTATCAGTCCAGTATTCCTCAGAGATCAAAGGATCATTTGTAAAATAATGGTAATCCTCAATCCATTCCTTGGATTTTAAAATATGCGGTTTCAACAGATTTAAGGATTGCAAAAACGGCGTCATATCCTTTGTACCTGCAGCGCCCGATCCGACCAGCCCGTCGGGTAATTTGATTTCAATCACGCTGACAAACCGCCGCGCCTTCATATCGTCCGGATCGCGCATCGCACTAAAACAGGACACACCAAATTTACCCATCATGCCGTTTATCATTGGCGATTCCATAAATTTGCCGGGCTCATATTGTAGCTTATGTTTTTTGGCGAATTCTTCCCAAGCGTGTTTTTGCTTGAACAAAATTATCGTAGACCACAAAAAAGCCCCTAAAATTATAGAGGATAATCCGATCCATAAGAGAAGCCAAAGCCAAGTCATGTCATTCATATTAAACAAAAAATTGAACTTACACTATCATTTTAAAGGGTTTATCCGCGCCTTGTCACATTTCAGATCAAAAAAACAGGGTTTCGAATTTTTCGAAACCCTGTTTTGGAGCGCAAGACAACTGTTGCTTAGTGGTAGGTAACCTCTTGAGACGGTACTTCACCGCCGCGGAAGTAAGATGCAAGAAGCTTCGATAAACCTTCATTTTTGGCTTTTGGCGCTTCAATAACCATATCCGGCATTTCAGGCGTATTTGCCTCTTGCTGCACAGGTTCTTCCTTAACCTCATTCAAAAAGCTCATATTTCCTAAAACATCAATATCCGGTTCGATATTGCTATCTGCAGTCAGCAGATCAAGATTTTCAGGTAAAAGAGGCTTTTCTTTTTCAATTTTCTGCTCTTGAGGCGCTTGTGCTTCATTCAAAACAACTTTCTGCTCAAGATTGTGAATAGCGTCGGCGAAGAATCCAGTCTGCTTATCCACGCGTTCAACAGTTTGCGACATGGATGATAATGCGGACTTCATTTCGCTGCTTTCCTGTCCAAGTTCTTTTGTACGCTCATCCAGTTTGTGGATCGCGTCTGCAAAAAACCCTGTTTGTTTGCGGATAACTTCGAACCCTGCACGAAGGCGCTCATAACCTGCGCCTAACACTACGCTCGTGCCTACAGCTGCGACAGCCGCAAACACAGCAAACATGAGAGAAATAACAATATACATATCGGCTGATACTGACATGATACCCACCCTTTCTTTTGTGTCTTTTTTTATAGTTTCCGGTATGCAGTTTCACCGCTTATAGGGCCATGTAAACCGCAGATCTATATTTATTATGTTAAATTATATTCGGTTCGCCGTCTACGACTATCAATTTGAAATTATCTAAAAATTGGGAGAATTTTTACCTATTCGCGTCAGAATAGTAGAAAATCTAACTATAATAACAACCTAGGATAGAGTATTATACTCTTTCATAGACGGGAGCCATAACGGGTTATGCTATCAAGCGATCGCCTTTTATCACTGATTAATAATTTTCCGGATGCTATGGTCGCGACCGACCTGGATCGCAAAATTGTGAAAGTAAACGATACTTACACAAGGTTATTTGGTTACACCGAAGAAGAAAGCCTGGGTAAGTCAACGATGATGTTATATAGCTCGCCCGAGGATTTTTACAAAACCGGAAAAACACGTTTCAATACAGAAGTTGAGCCGACGCGCGAACATTATGTTATCGAATATAAACGTAAAGATGGTTCGTCCTTTTTGGGCGAAACAGCGGGCGTACCCATCATGGATGAAAACGGTGAGAAAATCGGGTTCATCGGTGTTATTCGCGATATCACAATGCGTCGCTATTTTGATGACTCCGTTTACAAATTCCAAATGGTCACATCATCGAACGAATACGACACAGACTATAAAATTGATCGCGTTCTCGAAATTACGTGCGAGTATCTGGGACTGGATTTCGGGATACTCAGCCATATAGAAGGTGATGCATACACAATTCAAAATTGCTATTCAAAGGACGGTTCACTCGATAAAGGGCTAGCATTTGAACTTGGTGAAACCTATTGCCACAAAACATATCTAACGAGCGATGTCATTGCATATGATAACGTTGCAACAAGCGATATACAAAACCATCCCTGTCACAAAAAATTTAATTTGAATGCCTATATTGGCATTTCTGTTGATGTAGGTGGGCAAAAATATGGGACTCTGAACTTTACGTCCTCGAACTCACGGAAAAAACCTTTCACACAACGCGATAGAGATATATGTACGATTGCCGCAAGCTGGATATCCTATGCATTAACAAAAGAAATACATAGTGCGGAACTGATTGAAGCCAGAGAAGAAGCAGAAGAAGCAAACAAAGCCAAAACACACTTCATCGCCAATATCTCACATGAAGTACGTACGCCCCTTAACGGGATCATGGGATACGCCGATATTCTTGCCAATATGATTGACGATCCGGACGTCAAGAACCTATCTGGGAAGATTCAAAGCTCAGCAAATGCACTTCTTGATATTTTAAATGACGTTATCGATATTTCAAAAATTGAGCATGGAGAATTCCAGATCGTACGATCATCCTACAGTCCTCAAAAGATAATAAAAGACGTTATAGATTTGTTTGAAGCACCATCAAAAAACAAAGGTAACGACTTAATTGTAAAACTTGATCCTTCCATGCCGCAGGAAGTAATTGGTGATGGCAGCCGTTTAAAACAGGTCCTAAGCAACCTTATTAGTAATGCTATAAAATTCACTAACGACGGCCAAGTAAAGGTTAGCGCTCTATATGATACAAAAAAACAAAATATACGAATTCAGATATCAGATACGGGTATTGGTATTGCAGAGGATATGAAAGAAAAAGTTTTTGAAGATTACATACAGGCCGATAGCGGTGTTACAAAGACATATGGTGGAACAGGGTTAGGTTTATCCATTTGTAAAAAGCTTATCGAAATGATGAATGGTTCCATCAAGCTCGATAGCAAATTGGGACTTGGCACAAGCGTAACGATATCTATCCCGGCAAATGCGATAGAAAAAGAAAGCACTTTAGAGAGCAGCCATAAAGCAACAAAGCCAAACAAGCGTGACGAAAGTCATAAACAAAAAGAAAAGCCAAATATTTTATTGGTTGAAGACATTCAAATGAATATAGAGATAGCAACGGCTATGCTCTACAGAGCTGATTGTAATATTGATGTTGCCAAAGATGGGATGACCGCTTTGGATAAAGTTCAATCCTTTGAATACGATGTGATTTTCCTGGACATTCAAATGCCGGATATGGATGGAATCACAGTCGCAAAGGAAATGCGTAAATTAGGTGTTACATCGCCTATTATCGCGGTCACCGCACACGTTATGAGTCATGAGATTGCAGAATTTATGAAGTCCGGCATGGATGACTACCTACCTAAGCCAATCATCTATAATGATCTGCAAAAAACACTTTCAACCTGGGCTTAAATTTATTTTTTAGTGTGATGATCGAACATCGGTTCTGCGCTCATCACGGGAGGCTCTTCATCAGGAATTTGGGTACCCTCTAAAGCTGCTGGTACCTCAGGTCCGAAATTTTCTGTCTTTTCCATCATTTGTGGCTCAACAACAGGACCTGCTGGTGGGGCCATCATTGCACGTACATAAGCCACACCGGTATGAGCAGTTCTTTCATCTGTATAAGGTACACCAGTATATCTCTCGATTACATATCCCTCACCACAAGCGCTTAACGCAAAAATTGCACAGGCACAAAAACCTAACTGAAAAACTTTCATAATCCAAAGTCCGATAGTTATTAAAAAGTTATAGAAATAATCAGGAGTAATACTTATCCACAAAGATACCCACTTCATTTCAGAAAGTCTACAATCTGTGGAAAACTTTTAATTATACATAATAATTTTTCAGAATTTGCATTTAAAAACACCGATATGGAATACTTAATTCGAACTTAATAAGAAGACCAATTTGGAAAGGGTATTGTTCATGAAAGGGAGTATTTCCTGCGCTCGCATTTTACCGGGCTTAATATCACAATATACAATCGTTGCACTGCCAACATGGGCATGGATCTGGATTGACGACCACGTAAGAACAACCTATGCAAACGATTATGGCAGCTTCATAAAAGATGCTGGTGAAATCCTGAAATGCGATTCCGAACTTCCTTCTTTCCTGTCACTCATTGCTACAGATTTAAGGGATCACAAAATGCGAAACCTCTATAATTTAGCAAACGACAATGACATACTTCTGGACTTTAAAAACAATAAGAAACGCAAACAAAGAAGTAAGCGTTATCCTAGATCTTTCTCATTCCCAACCATATTCATGGTTTTTAAATTCATGCCGCACGCTACCGACATGAAAACACTCTGGCATCGTCGTAATTATCACAAATATAGCTAGGCTTATTCTGATGTTTAGCTTCTAAAAGCATGAAAAACATTATTTTTCATGTCTGTAAAATTTAAGTAATTTACATCACCTTAGCGTTGGACAACAGCTGATATGTATTATCGACACCTGTGGACAATAAATGACGGAGGCTTGAAGAGGCCATGCAACCATTTAGAATAGGAACTATGAAATTTCGTTTTGTGCTACTTTCTGGCGCTATTCTGTCTTTAACATTAATAACACCTGCATTTGCCGTTGACACAGTCAACGCAGATCAATTGCAGGTAAGCCGCATTGGCGATACGGAACTAGAATGTAATGCTCTATCATCGGAAGCATCGAGTATGCGCGAAATTATAACTAAAAAAGAAGCCGTAAAGCAGGATGCACGCATGCAAGGCCACGGCGTTAGCGCTGCGGCAGGTATCGGTGGGTTTTTGGTTGGAACGGTAACTGGAGGCATTGGATTTGCAGCTATAGGCTTGCTGGCATCAGAGGCAATTGACGCCGATGTCGAAGAAGCCGAAGATCTAAAGGACATTGCAGCACAACGTAGATCGTTGATGATGGGAATATTCAAGGCCAAAGGCTGTTACGGACCGATTGAACATGTCATGCTTGAGGAAGATGCAGTGCAAGACACCCAAACGGTTTTGGCAGAAATTAAGCCAGCTTCGGGCCGCGCGCACACGTTCAAGCATTACAACGAGTAATAGTAACGAACGTATTTCAGTAATATCGAATATGCGAAGCCGCTTGACAGAGCGGCTTTCTTATGAGCATCTTGTGGATAGTTTGATTGATATTAGAGAGACCAAAACGACTAAACGACTTTTGAAAGACTAATCCCACCGCTCAAAAAACTATGCTTTGTCGCGTCGGGCTCGGAAGATTCAAACAAACTGATCTCCCACCTTTGCAAAAATCGCTTAAACCAAGTCTATCTGGAACAAGCAAAAACCCAATCAAACTGTTTTGAACTGTATTGCAAAGATAAGGAGAATTCATCATGGCAACAGGATCAGTTAAATGGTTTAACGAAACCAAGGGTTACGGATTTATCCAACCTGAAGATGGCGGCGCGGACGTTTTTGTTCATATCAGCGCTGTTGAAAAAGCCGGAATGCGCTCATTGCGTGAAGGCCAGAAATTGAATTTCGAAGTGGTTGAAGACCCGAAAAAAGGGAAGTCTTCTGCCGCCAATCTGGAATCTGTCGAAGAGTAAGATTTCCGAATATTTTTTTTCGAAGGGGATGGTGTCACGCACCGTCCCCTTTTTTTGTGGCGAGGATATCGCCGGTCACCATATCAACGAGAACATCAAACAACCCCTCTTCCGTTTTAAAACGAACCAGATAAGCGGGCTGCCCTTCATACATGCGGGGCATGACGTCAATGTCACGCGCGGGCGGAGCAATTCGTAATGCAATCCGCTTCGCAAGCTTTTCCGTGATCAATTGCCCGTCTTCAATCTCCAGCGGTTGAGGCTGGCTCACCACCCTACCCGGACTTTCAGGTTTCGGCGGAATATTGGACGCGGCCGCAGGGCGTTTGGGCACAGGCGGTTTTGCAATCGTTGCTTTCTTCACCTCGGGTTTCGGCGGCGCGGGCGCTTCAATCGCTTGTTTACCTGTCGGCGCAGCTTGTTCAATTACGGATGGTTTATCCGGCGCAGTAAACACATGCACTTTCGGTTTTTGCGGCGTAATCACAGGTTTGCGCGGCTCTACGGGCTGGGTTGAGTATTCAGGCAGCACCAATTCGCTGGTCGTGCCGTCAGGGTTTTTGACGATGATTTTTCCCTCCTGCGCCAACGCAGCGGAGGATGCAAACACAACAGCAAAACATAGAATCCCTAACCTCATAAAACCCATTCTAACAAAGTCTCCCGTTAGTTCAAATCGCTGTCCGCCCAGTATTTCGTGCCCTGAATGGTCGCCTGTAGCGCCAAACCGTTTTCGGTGAGCTGGTAAATCGTAGCGCCGCGCACGACTGTTCCGGCTTCTGAAATCTCACCGCCATCGGTTCCGGCTTTCGCCGCCGCAT
Organism: Pseudomonadota bacterium; assembly: GCA_039026795.1. Lineage (GTDB taxonomy): Bacteria > Pseudomonadota > Alphaproteobacteria > Micavibrionales > Micavibrionaceae > JAUHXT01. The sequence goes on along the minus strand of JBCCLQ010000025.1, from coordinate 7,708 downwards.
CGGCTTGTCCCGATAAATCCCATCCTTCGGTGACGAAACGATCAAACGCCTCTTTAGTGTGGAAAACGAAAATGAGGCGATAATCCTTCACCCCTGCCCCAAGGCCAACACCGCCCGACGCCATCTTCATATAGGTGTCCTTGCCCGTCATGTTGTTGTGCGCCACGCCGGAGCCGTAGGCCGCAGAAAAGAAAATCACATTCACACCGCCGCTGGAAAACACGGCCGTACCGTATGCGCTTTCCACCTTGCCCTTGGCGGACGGATGCTCCTTATACAAACGCGCCAAAGCTTTCGATTTCATGGTCTGGATTTCCGCGCGATCCTGAGCCGCATCCGCCAGCGCGGGGGGCGGTGCAAAAATCAGACAGAGCATGAGGGGGGCAAGAAGGCGAAACATGGGGCATCCTTTCGGGGTTCGGGAATCACTATATAAAACCGTTTTAGCATGAAACGAAACTGCTGTGTAATGCCCTGAGATCATTGAAGGAATCGAGTTCGTCATTTCGTTCCCCCGTTTTCAGGGGGGTGGGGGGTCTTATAGCATTGAAATATAAGGATTTTGGATTTGGTGGGGTTGGTTTTTGGATCGGATAGAACATATAGTCATTATAGGATATATTTCCTATTTTGTCATTTAAAACAACTGATCTTTACGCTTTTTGAACTCTTTAGCGCTTAAATGCTAGAGTATTATAAAAAACAGGGCGAGTAACTTTGGCTGATGGAACTTCATATAGCGATGCGTTTACCGCTGGTCACGATGACACAGTTCGTAGGCCTTTTGATCTAGGACAAGACGCATTGACACCGGAAATCATTCAAAATTTGTACGGTGAGAGTACCGTCATGATTAACTCCGAAAAATCTGATTATCCTCAGCGTATGCATGAAGCGCTTTCTGAAGCAACACTGACAAACGGCAAGCCTTTAAATTTTTCTGAAGAGGCTATTGATAATGTTATAGCAGAAGGCAGCAGACTGCCTGTAGCTATGTTGGGCCAAAGTTTAGAAATAGGAATTATTCTTTATATGCCATCAAAATTATTACGCTTAAATTCTCCGGAAGGATGGAATGATTACGCACTAAATGCATCTGATGTTGCCCCTGAAAGCTTTAGTGGTATTTTAAGCCATAAACATCCGACATTAATGATGAATATGTCTTTAATGACCGAGATATCTCATCACCAATGGTACGCTGCAGCCCAGGAAAAACTGCAGCCAGAACAATATGAAGAGTGGTTAGAAAACCCCGATAATTTAAATCATCCAAAATACCAAGAATTAACAGAAATGGGATTGGATGAAGAGGTAGCAGCTATAAATGCCATCATGGAAGATCAAGAAACTGATGTTATACGGATGGAAATAAGGGGGGACGCGGATGCAGTTCAATGGACCACCGAATGGGCAGAAGAAAACAATCGCCCGGATATTGCAGAAGCAGCTCAGGATTTTATAGCCCTTCGTGTTGCAGGCCCTATGACACGTTGGGTTTCATCACTAGCAACATCACAAAATATGCGCAACGGTATTGAATATTCAACTGAAGAGCGAGATCAAGCATTCATGCAACAAGACGACATAAAAGAAGATGTTGTCGCGGGTATAGGTGGCCTTTTAGAAGGGAGTGGCATGCAGATCACGACAATGGATGACATTAATACAATTAATACAGTCATTCTAAAAGCTGGTGCAATACTGACTGAAGTTTTAGCCGAAGACATAGATTTTGCAGAAGGTATGCCAATCGACGAAGCATTGGAAAATGGAAACGCCATGCAAGCCTCCATTCATGACATCCATGCAGTGATAGCAGAAATCCATCGTACAGGAGAATTACCGACTTTGCCCGATGAAGTAGGAACTCATATTCTACCTTCATCAGAAGCGGAGGCAGCACAGATTATGGATGTTTTACGTGCCTATGGTGTAGCCATTGAACGCAGCATGCCCGAACAGATTCCACAAGTGATTACTTCTGATCTGGGTGCTGGAAATTGGGGGATTGAGAATGCAGACAATCATTGGGGATTCGACCAACAACCCGAGAATAAAAATGCAGGCCAGCTCGGTAATACACCAGCACCTGCATTACCAGAACAATCAATGCAACAATAATTACAATCCTAAATCCAGCGCTTCGAGACGTTTGATTTCATCGCGAAGTTTCGCGGCTTCTTCGAATTCGAGGTTGGCGGCCGCTTCGTGCATTTTCTTTTCCATTTTGGCGAGGAATGTTTTGAGTTTATCGGGACTGGAGAGCGCTTCCTGCTCCTGATCGCTCATCCCCGCGACTGTCTTTTTCACCTGAACGCGATCAGCCTTTTCAAACACACTATTGAGAACATCATTGATATTCTTTTTAATACTCTCGGGCGTGATGTCGTTTTCAGTGTTATATGCCATCTGTTTTTCACGGCGGCGGCTTGTTTCATCAATCGCATATTGCATGCTGTCCGTCATTTTATCGGCATAGAGAATGACACGGCCATCGACATTCCGTGCGGCGCGGCCGATTGTCTGCACCAGTGATGTACGGGAGCGCAAATACCCTTCCTTGTCCGCATCCAGGATCGCCATCAACTGACATTCAGGGATATCCAATCCTTCACGCAGCAGGTTGATCCCGATGAGAATATCAAACACGCCGAGGCGTAGATCACGGATGATTTCAATGCGGTCCAGCGTATCAGTATCGGAGTGCATATAGCGCACGCGTTGCCCGTTTTCCGTGAGATATTCGGTTAGGTCTTCGGCCATTTTTTTGGTCAACGTGGTGACCATGATACGCCCATCCTTGGCAATCACCTTGTTACATTCGGACATAAGATCATCAATCTGATGCTCCGTCGGGCGGACTTCCACAGGTGGGTCAATCAGGCCTGTCGGACGGACAACTTGTTCCACAAACTCACCGTCTGTTTTCTCCAGCTCCCAAGGTCCAGGCGTGGCAGAGACGTAAACACATTGTGGGCGGAATTGCTCCCACTCCTCAAACTTCAACGGGCGGTTATCGATAGCCGCCGGAATGCGGAAGCCGTAATCGACCAGAGTCTGTTTGCGCGAGCGGTCGCCGTTATACATCGCGCGGAGTTGCGGGACCATCGCGTGGCTTTCATCCAAAAACATCAGTGCGTCTTTGGGAAGATATTCAATAAGCGTTGGCGGTGGCTCCCCCGGCGCACGCCCTGTCAGATAGCGGGAGTAATTTTCAATCCCCTTGCACATACCGGTTGCGGTGAGCATTTCGATATCAAACTGTGTGCGCTCGTTAATGCGTTGCGCTTCGAGGAGTTTGTTTTGTGATTCAAACCAGGCGATGCGTTCTTTGAGGTCCTTTTTGATTTGTTTAACGGCCTGCGCGATTGTGGGCCCCGGCGTGATGTAATGCGAGTTCGCGTAAATCCGGACACCGTCCAGCTGATCATGCTTTTCCCCCGTCAGTGCATCGAATTCGACAATCTCCTCAATCTCGTCCCCGAACATGGAAAAGCGCCAGGCGGAATCCTCCATGTGGGATGGGAAAATTTCAACCGTATCGCCGCGCACACGAAACGTACCGCGTTCAAACGCGATGTCGTTGCGTTTATATTGCAGTTCGATCAGACGACCAATCAGGGATTGACGATCTATCCGCATATCCCTTTGCACATCAAAGGTCATGGCGAGGTAGTCTTCCTTCGACCCGATACCGTAAATCGAGGAAATGGACGCGACGATGATGCAATCTTTGCGTTCAAACAAAGCGCGGGTCGCGGCGTGACGCATGCGGTCTATTTGCTCGTTGATGGAGCTGTCCTTTTCAATGAAGGTATCGGACCGTGGAACGTAAGCCTCAGGTTGATAGTAATCATAGTAAGATACAAAATATTCGACGGCGTTATCAGGAAAGAATTCCTTGAACTCTCCATAGAGCTGCGCAGCGAGCGTTTTGTTGGGGGCAAGGATGATCGCCGGGCGCTGCGTTTGTTCAATAATGTGCGCCATGGTGAAAGTTTTCCCCGACCCTGTCACACCGAGCAGAACCTGATCGGTCAGCCCCTCTTCTACCCCTTCGACGAGTTTTTTAATCGCCTCCGGCTGATCACCGGAGGGCGTAAACTCGGACGCCAGTTTTAGGGGCGGAGAATTTTCAAACGGCACGGCCGCCGCCATATTGAGTTCAACAACACCACGCATTTCTTACATATAGCGCGGGATGAACGGTTTTTGAAGGTTTGACTTGCGGTTTTGATTTGGTAGACAGGATATATGAGACATTTTTTGATTGTATTCCTATGTTTGCTGAGTTCACCTGCCCTTGCCGATACATTATTTCTGCATAATGGCGATAAATTCAGCGGCCAGATTACAGATGCTAGCAACCCCGGCGCGCTGGAATTTGATGCAGCCTTCGGACAAAGCCTGAACGTCCCGTGGGAGAGCATTGCCGGATTATATGATTCAAGCGGTCAACCTGTGCCGTTTCCTGTGAAAGAAGTGCCTGTTGTTGCAGCAACGCCTCAAACCGTCAACCCACAAGTGAACATTACTGAAAGCGCAAGTGTTGAAGATATTCAAAGCGAAGCCGTAGAAGAAGAACCCAAAATCTGGTCAGGTCGTGTGAATGTGGGACTGGGTCTGCAAACCGGTAACACGGAAACCGAAGCAATCAACGCCGATGCGGAATTAAAGGCGAGATGGAATGATGCGCATCGCAGCACATTTATGGCCGATGTGAATTTCGAAGAGGATAATGGCGAGACGACAGAAGATAACCGCATGATCGGGGCGGAGCATGATTACTTTTTTATCGAAGACTGGTTTTTGAATGCGCGGCTATCATTTGAACAGGATGATATTGACCAGATTGATTTGCGCAGTGTGGCCGGCCTCGGCCTTGGTCATCAGGTTTATGAAGGTGATGATTTAAACCTGCAATATGTTTTGGGGCCGTCTTACCTGCGTGAAGATTTTGAAAACGGAGACACGGAAAACAGCATCGCCGGACGTTGGGCGTTTGATTACGACCAGAGAATTTTCGGTGATATCCTGCAGCTTTTCCATGACCATGAATTGCTGGTTCCAACCGATGATACGGATGATTTCCTGTTTGACAGCCAGACCGGTATCCGCGTGCCGTTAAAAGCCGGGCTGGTTGGCACAGCAGAAGTCGATTTTGAATGGGACAACAAGCCGGAAGACGGAAACACCGAAGACGATACCGAATATTCACTTAAATTGGGATATGAGTGGTAGGCGTTTTAAGCAGCGGGGCGAGGAGCATGGTAAGCGTAAGCGGCCCTAGCCTGTCTGCCTTTTTCTATTTCTTCATCAGAAATAGAAACTTTTACTGGCTTACCGTTTTGATGAACAACCAGAGGATTTTGTTTAAACCGTCGTTCTGAGATGGTGAATGCATTCTCTAAGAATGCCCTTTTGGTGTCTTCAGGAAGATTTTCAATATGAATAACACCTTGCTCATCTGTAACCTCTAGCACTTTTGCCATATCTATAAGCTGGTTACGCGCATATCCAGAGAGATAAATTGATTTGGGACCTTGATCCCAACTATCTTTCAATGCCAAGCCAACAAATGTTACAGCCTGGTATGCTGCCGCAGATCTTGTCAAAGTGGTATCTTCGTGTGTCATCACAGCCATCCCTTTAAGAATAAACCGACATTATCATTTATTGGCTTCGTTTCAATAGAATTCATGTCCTAAACCTAAATATATTGTGGCCGCGGAGCCTGATTACGCCATCGCACTGGCATTGCCGTATTTTGACCGATTCTCACAGGTATATCAGCTGTTTTCTCGAGCGCGTAAGGTAGTAACCTAATCTCATCATCTCGCGATGCTACAAACTGATCAATAACTTCTGCCAGACCCGGCAAATGCTCCGATTGTGTTTGAGTGTTTCGAGCAACAAGCTCTCTTTGTGTACCCAAAACAGAAGCATACGTTGTTGCCCGATATGGGTCATATGACGTCTCGGGACCAGAATCCATGAAGTTAATTGTTAAACCCATATCCAAGAATTTGTCTAATTGCTTTGCACCCCATGCGTTCAAGCCATCCTGAGTGTTCAAATCATAGCTTTGGCCATCTATTTCTATTGGTTCAGGATATAGTACTTCTGAATTTAATTTTTGATGGAATAACTGCTGCCAAGTTATCTCAGGATTTGTTGCTCGTGCCTCTTCAAACTCTTCATCTGACGGGAATGGAGGTTTAAAAACGTGCGATGTACCGCCACGTTTCAAGTCTGCGTCTGTTATTTGTGGAAGCATTTCACCTTTTTTTAGAGCCTCGAAAAAGCGCTGCGGAGAACCAATAATATTCAATTCCATCGATTTTAGATCAATATATGCGAATGGAACAGGTTGAAAATCCGGATTACCATCTTCATCCTGTACATCATTATCAAAAAACATAACAGAAACATCCTGCCCTTTGAATTTCTCAATTGTATCGAAGATACGATTACGCGCGATATCCTTGAGGATAAATGCAATCGTCATGTAATCAACCTGACGGCTTGTTTTTAAAGCCCGATCGAGAGCGCGAGCAAAATGCTCTTCAGGCGGAACATCCACAAAGAAAATATCCAGTCCTTCTCCTCGTTGTGAAAACCTTTGGTATCCGCCTGGATTACTTGATCCCCAGCGTGGATATCGAATATCGTGCACTTGCGGACGATTTATATTTTCTTCTCTGGCTGCTTTTTCGAAAACACGTTCCAATAAACCATGGCGAAAAATGCGGCCAAAGGTCGCAAAAAACTGATTATAATTTTCACGAAAAGGGTCATCGCGATCTTGAACCTGGCCATAAATATAGGCCAACGTATCTCGGATTAGTTGACCGCCACTATAGAGCGTATCTTCAGCTTTTGCACCAGCATTGTCCAAAAAACGTGATTGGACGGCCTGCACAAAATTCATTTTCCCTGCCGCAGGTGCGCCAAAAACAAAAGCGTGCTTACCGCGATATGGTTCACACGGATTCAAGTCAATGCGCGGATCTTCAAATGCCTCTTTTATAAGTCCTGAAACATAGCTTCCAATATGTTGTTCTGCCAGAACAGAAAAAACTTTATCAAAAGCGTGGCGTCGGGCAACACGAACCTTTTTTTGCATTGTCCATGTTTCCCTGCCGTTCAATGTATCATCAGATAAAACCTTGTTCATTGTATCCACAAGCAGTGAGTCAAAAACATTTCCAAAACTCAAGTCCGCTTTTAAACGTTCTCTGTCGATCGCCACATCATGGTCCGCTACGTAATAATCGATCGCCGCACTAAATCTTTGATCAAGATCCGCTAAAAGAGGTTTAAAGGCCCCTAACGTGGGATCTGCTAACGCGCGTTCAATATCAGGCAATAAATCACCATCAGGATCTCCATCGACAAAAAATGATTGATTGACCATCTGACGAAGGTCCGCACGCAATTGATTTAGATCTTTTGCTATATCCAGATCATGTAATTCCAGATCAATGCGTTCATCGCCTAATTCTAATCCTTCACGTTCTTTTCCAAATTTTGTCAGGGCTTTAATTTTTGCAAATATGTCTTCTGCCAATTCGCGAAAATCATTTTTGTGATCTGTATTCCCCTTTAATTTCGCGCGCACCATAACTTCGGCCATGAAACGCTGCATGATCATGGCTGATGGACGCATCCATATTGCTGCGAGTTCAGAGAATTTGTGGCCGTC
>JBCCLQ010000024.1:0-14237 GCA_039026795.1 Pseudomonadota bacterium | reverse complement strand
GGTCAATCGATTGGACTGGCAGGAACGTTTGGGCTTTGTATCGCGGGCTCCGCGCTGGGCCACGGCGCATAAATTTCCGGCCGAAAAAGCTGTTACCATTGTTCATGATATTGATATTCAGGTTGGACGGACGGGCGCCCTAACACCTGTTGCACGTTTGGAGCCCATTACGGTCGGCGGTGTCGTTGTATCGAATGCGACATTACACAATGAAGATGAAATTGCGCGCAAGGATATAAGAATAGGCGATCATGTTGTTATTCAACGCGCCGGTGATGTTATTCCGCAAGTGGTTGAAGTGGTCACCGAAAAACGTACCGGAAAAGAAAATCCATTTCAGGTCCCCGATCGTTGCCCCGTTTGCAACTCGTTAGCCATTCGTGAAGAGGGCGAAGCGGTGCGGCGCTGTACAGGTGGTTTGATTTGCGATGCGCAAGTGGTTGAACGTTTAAAGCATTTTGTATCCAAAACCGCTTTTGATATTGACGGTATGGGCACAAAAGTTATTGAGCAATTCTGGACTGATGAGCTGGTAAAATCGCCTGTCGATATTTTCACCTTGCAAGAGCGCGATAAAAATTCACTTACACCGATTAAGAACAAAGAAGGGTGGGGAGATTTATCAGCGAAGAACCTTTTCGATGCGATTGATAGCAAGCGAATTATCCCATTTAACCGCTTTATCTACGCATTGGGTATTCGGCAAGTGGGTGAAGCGACAGCCAAGATTCTGGCTCAAAACTATGAAACGCTTGAAATTTGGCGTGAAGAGATGATTAAGGCTGCTAACGAACGACAACAAGCTAGTGATGAACATAAAAAACCGGAAAATGTTGGGCCTTCTTATTCGGATTTGTGTGCTTTGGATGGGGTTGGCATGTCGATGGCGGATGATTTGGCAGGCTTTTTTGCCGAAGACCATAATTTGAAAATTCTAGATGAATTATCAAAAGAACTCACAATTGAGACATACGCCATGCCGCAAAATACGGATAGCCCAGTTGCGGGTAAGACAGTTGTATTCACAGGCACTTTAGAAAAAATCACGCGATCTGAGGCAAAGGCAAAGGCTGAAAGCTTGGGGGCTAAAGTGTCCGGATCGGTATCCAAGAAGACAGATTTTGTCATTGCAGGAGAAGACGCAGGATCAAAGTTGAAAAAAGCAAAGGAACTAAGCGTAAAGGTTTTGAGTGAGCAAGACTGGTTGGAATTGATTAGCTCTTAAGTTCGCGCAGTTTCCCAAGAGCAGCTTCAATTTCTTCAGGATACTCGCGGCGTTCAATAAATTCACCCCCGCCAGAATTCCGTGTCATGGACATTTCTAGTGCGCTATTCAGGGCTTCGGATATTTGAAGATCTTCCTGTTCCAAAGCCATTTCGAGGGCATCCAGAATTTTGTCACTCAGTCGCGCATGTTTTTGATTGTCTTGCATAGAATATCCTTTTGAAATCACTGATATAAGCTACGACAGGATTTTATTTTCTGCCAGCATTTTGTCGAAAGCATCCCAGAATTGATTCCTGATCTCGTCAGTTTCCATCAGTATTTCGTGTTTGGAATTATCCAGTTTGATTACACTAGCATTCGGCATTCTGGAGAATATTGCAGAAGTTTTATCATTATCAACGAGCCTTTCTTGTCTGGCCAAGGCGATAAGAAGGGGTGTTTTAAAACTGGTAAAATCATAGTCTTTCAGAATTTTACATGATCTCAATGCCGCTTTGATCCAGCCAAAAGTAGGGCTGCCGATTTGCAGTTCAGTGTCATGTAGAGACCATTGGTTGTGTATTTTTTTGCGTACAGTGTCGGATGAAAAAATATCGTTTTGCGCGGAGCTTTGCTTGCGCTCATCCCAATCATGCCCGCCAAACACATATGATTTATGATAGGGGGCTAATAACCACAATTTGAGTGATGCAAGCCAATCAGGGATATGTTTCAGCGCCTTTATGCCGAACATCGGAGCGGAAAAAGCAATGGCCTGAAAAGTATCGGGATTTTGAATGGCGTAGCGCATGCCAATATTCGCACCCATGGAATGCGCAATCAGTATAAGGGGTGCTTCAGAGTTTTGGAGGACAATATTTTTGATGAAGCCATCAAGGTTTTCGATATCTTTCTCAAAACCCTCGCTGTGGCGCTTTTGCGTGTTGGGAATGGCGCGATCGGAACGGCCTTGTCCATGCCAATCCATAGTGAAGACATTGAGGTTTCGTTTTAAAAGATCGTTTGTGGTTTCGTAGTATTTTTCACTGAATTCGCTTAAACCAGATAAAACAACTACAGTTCCCTTCGCGTTTTTGCTTAATACATACCCATAATGAAGCTTATGGCTTGTTTGGTCGTTTTTAAAATCACCTGTTTCCCAACCTTCAGGTGCCTTGAAACGATCCTCCAGATTATCGGGGTAACTATTCAATGGCCTTAACGACATCTTCGGTTACACCTTTGGCATCACCGAGAAGCATATATGTATTGTCCGAATAGAAAAGCGGGTTATCAATACCTGCATACCCAGAACCTAAAGAGCGTTTAACGAATAAAACCGTTTTGGATTTATCAACGTCCAAAACAGGCATGCCGTAAATCGGAGACGAGTTATCATTTTTCGCAGCCGGGTTGGTGATGTCATTGGCACCAATGACGTAAACAACGTCAGCTTGCGCAAAGTCACGGTTGATGTCCTCCAGCTCATGGACTTCATCATAGGGAACATTGGCTTCGGCCAGAAGCACGTTCATGTGTCCTGGCATCCGTCCGGCAACAGGATGAATGGCGTAAGAAACATCAATACCTTCTTCTTTTAATTTATCCGCCATTTCACGCAAGACGTGCTGAGCTTGTGCAACAGCCATACCATAGCCAGGTACGATAATGACTTTGGTGGCATTTTTCATGATGAAAGCCGCATCTTCAGCAGAGCCAATTTTTGCATTACGGTCGCCCATATCATCGGCTCCGGCACTTGCGCTTTCACCGCCAAAACCACCGAGTATGACGCTAATAAATGAACGGTTCATAGCCTTACACATAATGTATGACAGAATAGCCCCGGATGAGCCGACCAAGGCGCCTGTAATGATCAGCAGATTATTTTGAAGCGTAAATCCGATCCCCGCGGCTGCCCAGCCTGAATAGGAGTTCAGCATGGAAACAATGACGGGCATATCTGCACCACCAATCGGAATGATAATGAGAATACCAATCAGGAAAGCGAGTAAAATAAGCGCCCAGAAGAACATTGTTGCTTCTGTTGCGCATAGCATGATGATCATAAAAATCAGCAATCCACCAAGCCCAAGGTTTAGAGCATGTTGATTTAGAAAGGTCACTGGCTTGCCCGATATTGTGCCCTGTAATTTACCCCATGCAATAATTGACCCTGTAAATGTGATAGCACCGATGGCTGCACCCAATGCCATCTCAATCAGCGATGCCATTTTGATATCACCCTTCACGCCAATGCCGTAGCTTTCGGGGCTGTAGAAGGCTGCTGCTGCCACCAGCACGGCAGCCAGACCGACCAGAGAGTGGAATGCGGCGACAAGCTGGGGCAGGGCCGTCATATCAATTTTCTTCGCAATGACTGCGCCGATGGTGCCCCCTATAATCACGCCTGCTATGATCCACCAATAGGATTGCACAACAGGCAGGAACAATGTGGTTGTAATAGCCAATGCCATTCCGACCATTCCAAAGCTCAATCCGCCACGCGCAGTTTCAGGATGCGACAGACCGCGCAAGGCCATGATAAAGCAAACGGCCGATATTAAATATAAAAGAGAAGGGAGTGTTTCCATGACCTAAGCTCCCTTCTTTTTAAACATGTGGAGCATGCGTTGCGTTACAATAAAGCCGCCAAAAATATTGATTGAGGCTAGAATGACAGCCAAGAAACCGAGGGTTTTTGAAAAGCTATCTTCCATAGGTCCTGCGGCGATGAGCGCACCAACAATAATTACAGATGAAATTGCATTTGTAATACCCATCAAAGGAGAGTGCAGTGCTGGTGTTACGCGCCAGACAACGTAATAGCCGACAAAGCAAGCGAGCACCAAAACAGTTAAGCCATTGATGAAGAAAGCGTCACCATGCACTATACCCTCTGCAACAGTTTCAGATGCTTCTACGGCGATCGTAGCGGCTTTGTCTCTTAATGCTTCTGCCTGATTGGCAAGTTCGGCAGCTTGTTCGGTTAATGTCTTCTTTTCTTCTGACATGCTTATGCTTCCTTATTCTCTGTCTTTTTTGCTTTTGGCTTTGATGCAAAATTCGGATGAATGATTTGACCGTCTTTTGTGAGTGCTATCCTTTGAACAATTTCATCATCCCAATCAATGTCTATTTTTCCGCCCTTCGCAATCAACCCCAAAAGATTGAGCAGGTTTTTGGCGTACAAAGATGATGAGGATGCAGCCAGGCGGCTTGGTATATTGGCGTTACCGACTATTTTAACGTCATGTTTCTCAGTAACTTTTCCGAGTTCTGCCAACGCCACATTACCTCCAGCCTCTACAGCCATATCAACGATGACACTGCCAGGTTTCATGGATTTGATCATTTTTTCCGATATCAGTTTCGGAGCAGGACGCCCAGGAATGAGCGCTGTTGTAATCACAATATCTTGTTTTGCAATGTGTTCTTCGGTCAGAGCAGCTTGCTTTTTCTGATATTCCTTGGACATTTCCTTGGCATATCCACCGGCCGTTTCAGCTTCTTTAAATTCTTCATCTTCAACGGCTACAAAAGTTCCGCCTAAGGACTGAACTTGTTCTTTAGCTGCCGGTCTTACGTCCGTTGCTGATACAACAGCGCCTAAACGTTTGGCTGTCGCAATCGCCTGAAGGCCTGCAACACCCGCACCCATAACGAAAACTTTTGCCGGAGCAACAGTTCCTGCTGCAGTCATCATCATTGGAAGTGCGCGAGCATAATGTTCAGTTGCGTCCAAAACGGCTTTATAACCTGCTAGGTTTGCTTGTGAAGATAAAACATCCATGGCCTGTGCACGGGTAATGCGAGGAACCAGTTCCATCGCAAAAAGAGCAATATTTTTTTCTGCCGCTTTTTTGATCAGACCTTCGTTTTGGTAAGGATTGACCAGCCCGATGTAGAATGCATCTTTCTTCATAAAGTCCAGATCATCAGCACTTGTCTGAACGGCCAAAACGACATCTGCGTTTTTGTAAGCCTCTTCTTTTGTTTTAACGATTTTCGCACCCGCATCTTTGAAAAGATCGTCCGTAACGGATGCGTTATCGCCAGCACTGCTTTCAATTTGGATTGTAATGTCTTGCGCGGAGAGTTTTTTAACTGTTTCCGGTGACATGCTGACGCGGTGTTCATTATCCGCAGTTTCTTTTGCTACGCCAATAATCAATGACACGATTAAAAACCTTATGAAAAATTAATTTGATGTTTCAGTACGACAATAGACTCATTATTTTTGATTTTGAAGTCTAATTGAACAAATGCCCCCAAATGGTTGATTTAGGTAAAACCCTTGCGCATAAATGGTGAAACCTTTAAATTATTAAGTGTGTAATTTTCACTTCTAGTTCTGGAAACTCTTCCAGAGGTTTTTATGAGATGTAACGTTTTTTGTTCTCTGGCTTTGGCCAGCGTAGTTCTTTTGCCCTCGCAAGCGATGGCGGAAACCCTGCGTAATGCCGTTTTAAAGGCCTTGGGGCAGCATCCCACAGTTGAAGCGGCCTTGGCCGTGGAAAAACGCATTCAGGAAGAACAGAAAGAAGAGCGCGCAGGATTTTTTCCTGAAATTAATGCCAGTGCAACTGGCGGGCGAATATTTGGTGATAACAGCACGACGCGTGGTTTGGTTGTAGATCGTGGGGAGGCCTATTCTTACTTATGGGAAGGGTCGGCGTCTATTACGCAACCTATATTTGATGGCTTACAGACATTCAATCGTGTGGATGCGGCAAAAGCCCGTTTGGCCGCGCAGGAACACTCTGTTACGGATATCAGACAGAATTTGGCTTTACGTGCAACGCAGGCTTATTTGAATGTTTTGAGAGCCAGGGAAGCTCTATATAGCATCGAAAATTACCGTGATACTTTGAATGCTTATCAGGATCGTATCAAGCTGATGGTTGATGAGGGCGCTGCTGATGAGGCAGAGGCAGCCCAGGCAAAAAATATTGCGCTGTTATTGGAAGATTCTTTAGCAGAATTTGAGGGGCAAGTTCAGGCCGCAGAGGCAGAGTACATAGAACTCGTGGGGCACATGCCCGATGGTAAGTTACAAGAACCTGAAATAATGAATTTCGAATTGTACGACAGTGTGGATGCGGCCGTTGATTATGCGAAGGTCAATCATCCAATTTTAAAATCTGCGCGCAAAGAGCTGGAAGCGGCCGGATATGACTCTGAAGCGGAAGAGGGTACTTTGTTTCCTGAAATCGATGGGGAGCTGTCTTATCTAAAACGCGATCAGGTTGAAGAGATCGGTGGAGAGGTTTTAGACCAGCGCGCAATTGTACGCATGAATTGGAGCTTCTCACTTGGTGGTGCGGAATTGGCGCGCATTCGTCAGACAAAGGCGGAATATTCTGAAGCGCTAGCAAATTTACAATCTAGTCAGCGTGAGATTGTACGTGACGTTCGCCGCTCTTATGCGCTTTATGAAACTGTAAAAAAACAGAATGAATTGTTGAAAGAACGCCAAGAAATCACAGAGGATTTGTTCGATACTTACAAGGTTCAGTTCGAAGGTGCACGTGTATCACTTTTACAATTGATGCAAACCGAAAACCAGATGTTCAATACGCAATTAGAGGCGATCAATACATATTTCCAATATCTGACATCTCATTACACTTTATTGGCTAGCATGGGCGATCTACTCAAGCATTTGAACTTGGGCGGCGAGGAAGTACAGACTTTCGAATATCCGAGAGCACAATCGGTTGTATCTGAACCTGAGCCTCAGATCGTTAAAGCGAAAATGGAACCTATTGCGCCTGTAGTTGTTGAAACAGAACAACCTGTTATTCAGCGTGAACAAATATATCCTGCGGTTGTTCAGAGTGAACCAACTGAGGCGATTTTAGAACCTATGGAAATCTCTGACCATGCCCCTGAACACGGCATTCAGATTACAGATCAAAATGAAGTTCAAGAGCCTATGGAGTTAGAAATAAAAGAGCCTGAACCTCTCATTGAAGAGCCAAAAATTGAAATGCCCGCAAAGCAGATTCAACCTGCTCCTGAGCCAAGAGAGCAAATTTACCCTGTTGAAGATTACCCGCAAGAGACGGATTCACTCTGGCCTTGAGGCTTATTGAAGGTGTAACCTTTACACGTCATGACAGAAATACAGCTAGATGATGAAAAAGATACAGAAGAGTCTTCTTCTCAGACGCTTGATGCCCCAACTCTAGATCCATTGCTAGATTGCCTCGTATTTTTAACCGCGCATTATGGACGTGCAAAGTCAGCGCGTGCTATTACGGCGGGCCTGCCGTACGACAGTAACAATATGGGGCCGAATTTATTTTGCGAGGCAGCTGAAAGGCTTGGCTTGAAAGCCCGTGTCGTGAAACGTAATGCTTTAAGCAAAATTATTCAGCCCGTTCTGCCTGCTGTCATCATCTTGAAAAACGAACAAGCTGCTGTTTTGCTATCTGTAAATGATAAAGCGCGCGAAGCGAAGATATGGTCTCCGGAGACGCAAACGGAGCGCGTGGTTGCCCTAGAAGATTTGGACAATAATTACATCGGTTACGCGATCTATGTTCACACAAAGCCTGAGTTTATTGATCCTGAAGCACCCCACAAAGAAGATGTGAACCGTCATTGGTTCTGGGGGCCGTTTTTTGACGCGCGTGGGCTTTATGGCCGAGTTATTGTCGCGGCGATTTTTATCAATCTATTCGGTCTGACATCTCCGATTTTTATCATGAATGTTTATGATCGCGTTATACCCAGTAGTGCCATTGAAACAGGCTGGGTTCTGGCGATTGGCGCGCTGACTATCTTTGTTTTTGATTTTGTAATGCGCACATTGCGTGGGTATTTTATTGATCTGGCCGGACGACGGATTGATGTGATTACCATGCGCCGTGTTTATGACCAGGTTTTGAATATGCGACTGGCCGGACGCCCGGGATCTAGTGGTTCTTTTGCAAATATGCTGAAGGATTTTGATGCGGTACGTGATTTCATGACGTCTGCAACCTTAACGGCGTTTGTTGATTTGCCGTTTACTTTCTTTTTCCTCTTTGTGATTTGGTTGATAGGCGGACCAATTGCATTGATGCTTGTGGGGATGATAGCGGTTGTATTCGCAGCAGGTATTATTCTGCAATTACCGCTGAAGGCATTGGTTCAAAAATCTATTAAGTCCGCCGAAGCCAAGCATGGAATGTTGGTTGAAACTATCCACGGCCTAGAAACCATTAAGGCTATAGGGGCTGATGGTCGCATGCGCGCGCGTTATGGTCAGCATGTTGCAGAAAATGCAGGCTATGCGCAGGGCTCCCGTTTCGTATCGGCTTTGGGTGTGAACATTGCGACATTCCTGCAACAAAGTGCGTCAATTATTATTGTCCTGCTGGGGATGTACCTCGTCAAAGATGGAACATTGAGTGTCGGTGGATTGATTGCCTGTGTCATTTTGGGCGGACGTGCTATTTCTCCGATTGGGCAACTCGCCAATTTACTCAGCCGCTATCACACAGCTAAGAGTTCGTTACAGACTATCAACAGCATCATGGATAAGCCTGTTGAGCGTCCGCAAAGCACACAGTTTTTGCATCGCCCCCAATTGGAAGGAAAAATCACATTTAAAGATGTTGGGTTTCAATATCCGCAAAATGATCGCGATATCCTAAAGGATGTGAATTTCACAATTGAACCAGGCGATAAAGTCGGATTGATAGGGCGTATCGGATCAGGAAAAAGCACGATAGCGCGCTTGATGATGGGCTTGTATGAGCCAAGCGGCGGCACGATTTTAATGGATGACACGGATTATCGTCAGATCGACCCTGCTGATTTACGTAGAAACACAGCCTATATTGCACAAGACGTGATGTTATTTTCCGGCACTGTCAAAGACAACATTACGGCCAGTGTTCCGCATGCAACTGAAGAAGATATTTTGGAGGCCGCAAAAGCTGCAGGTGTGCATGATTTTATATCACGTCATCCGATGGGATATGATGCACCGGTCGGCGAACGCGGTGAGGGATTGAGCGGGGGACAAAGGCAGTGCGTTGCTCTGGCACGAGCCATGCTATTAAAGCCGAATGTTTTTGTTTGTGATGAACCGACAAACGCAATGGATGTTCAGGCTGAAGCCGCCTTCACAAAGCTGATACAGGAACAAAGCAAAGACAAAACCCTTGTTTTGATTACACACCGCCAATATTTACTCTCTCTCGTTGAGCGATTGATATTGGTAGATCAGGGGCGTGTTATTTTAGACGGTAAGCGCGATGACGTTTTAAAGGCAATTTCAGAAGGGAAAGTTCAGGTGCCGAAGGACGCATCTTAACAGATTCTTAAGATATCTAGTTTATGACAAGGGTACGGGCATGGTAACGAAAACAGATACGGATTTCATGGAGGAGTTGGAAGCGGCCACACGCACCCGTCCGTCATTGACATCCAATGCCATGCTGATTGCGATCAGCACATTTGTGATTTTGGCCTTTGTTTGGGCCAGTCAGTCAGAAATTGAGGAGCTGACACGCGGTGGCGGGCAAGTTGTTCCGTCACAAGAAGTGCAGGTTGTGCAAAGCCTGGAAGGCGGGATACTGGCCGAGCTTCTGGTTGAAGATGGTGAGATCGTTGAAAAAGACCAGATCCTTTTACGCATAAGTGATGTGGTATTTGCCTCCGAAGAACGGGGCACGGAAATACAGTTTTTGGCACTGCAGGCAAAGCGAACAAGATTGCAGGCTGAAGCGAACGGGGAGGAGTTAAACATGTTAGCTGAAATACAAGAAAAAGCGCCGGAAGTCGCGAATAACGAAATCGCGCTCTATAAATCGCGTCAGCAAGAGCTGAATAACGCAAAATCAATTCTGGATAGCCGTATTTCGAAAGCGCAGGCAGAATTGGCAGAAGTGAAAGCCAAGATATCGCGATTGGCTGACAGTCGTGCCTTATTACGTCAGGAACTGGCGATTACACAGGAAATGGTGCGTCAACGGGCTGTTCCGAAGTTAGAAGAAATTCGTTTGAACCGGGAAATTAATGATCTATCCGGCCAAATTAGTGAGTCCAAACAGCAGCAAACGGGGTTGGACGCCGAACTGAGTGGTGCCCGAAAAGAACGACAAGATCAAGAGGATAAGTTCAGGTCACAGGCTTTGGGCGAGCTCAGTGAAGTTGAAACGCAAATTGCGCAACTTCAGGAAAGCCTGACTGCGATTGGCGATCGAGTCTTCAGAACGGAATTACGGTCTCCTGTGCGTGGTATCGTGAACAAAATTTCACTCAAAACCATTGGCGGCGTTATTGAGCCAGCTATGCGGCTCGTTGAAATTGTACCACTGGATGATTCATTGAAAATCATTGCGCGCGTATCGCCGCAAGATATTGCATTTTTGCATCCTGGTCAGGATGTGAATGTAAAAGTGACAGCCTATGATCCGCAAAAATTCGGCTCATTGCCCGGCAAGCTTGTGCGTTTGGGAGCAAACTCCGTGACGGATCGTGAGGAAAACGTTTTTTTCGAAATCGAAGTGCGTACTGATAAGAATTACATGGGGAACGAAGATAAGCCTTTGCCGATTACACCGGGTATGGTTGCGGAGGTGGAAGTCATTACGGGTAAACGCACAATTCTTGAATATCTTGCCAAACCAATCCTCAGAGCACGTGACAGAGCGTTGACTGAGCGCTAAGATACTCGGGAAGGAGAATTCTTCCCGCACATGTCAAAGCTTATCACCAATCGCTGGCTTCATATTGTTCTGCTTCTCTCGCTTTTGGCAGGAATTATTGTTGTGCGTATGTATGACTTTAACTGGACGAAATCCTTAAGAAATCTCGCGTTTGACACCTATAACAATATCAACCCCAGAAATATAACCGATGATGTTGTCGTGCTGGATATTGATGAGAAATCCTTGGCTATTTATGGCCAGTTTCCGTGGGAAAGGCAGCTTTTGGCACGCATGGTTGATACCCTACAGGAAAAGGGCGCTAAAGTTATTACATTTGATATGGTTTTTGCAGAAGTAGATAAAAAATCACCGAAATGGGTGATTAACCATATCCCTGAAAACCCGAAATTTATGAATGCGAAGGAATTTTTTAGAAGCCTTGAAGGTTATGATGAGCGCTTTACAAGATCTATCACGGAAGCCAATAATGTTGTAACGGGCTTTGTTTGGAGCCCTGATGAGGGGGCGACACGGCGCAAGCCTCACATAAGCCAGCCAATTAAAATCAATAAGAATGCTGAAAATCTCAAAGAAACCGTTCCTAAAATAATAGGAGTCACAACGAACATACCAATTTTATCACAGGCCGCGGCTGGTAACGGCTTGTTCGGTGTTAGTCCTGATGTAGATGGTATTATTCGTAAAGTGCCACTACTTTTCCGATACGAAGACAAAGAGACAGGTGATGTGACTTTGTATCCGTCATTGGCATTGGAAACATTGCGTGTTTTGGAAGATCCGCGCGAGGTCATAAAAATCAGAAAACTAAGGCGGGATGAAATAAATCCGCTAACGCCTCCGTATATGATGAGAGTGGGGAAATACGAAATACCGTTTGATGAAAGTGGGAATTTCTACGGTTATTTTAGTCAACAAAGGAGACCTGAATATATACCAGCTTGGGAAGTGTTGGATAATAAAGTCGAAGCTTCCGAGGTTAAAGACAAGATCATTGTTATTGGAACGAGTGCCGAGGGTTTGCGTGATATACGCTCTACACCGCTTGATTTATATATCCCGGGTGTAGAGCTCCACGTTAATGTCATTGAACAGGTGTTAACGGATCAGTTTCTTTTAAGGCCAGGTTTGATTGAGGGGCTAGAGCTTACATTCACTATTGCCGTTGGTTTGATCATCATTCTTTTGGCGCCGTTTATTAATGCGTTTATTCTGTTTGTTTTTACGCTTGCATTGGTTGGGGCGACTGGGTTTGGTTCATACTATGCCTTTCTCAATCATGGTCTTTTGATTGATCCTGTTTATCCATCTTTGTCCATTTTATTGCTTTTCGTTTTATCCTCTTTGCTGAGTTACTTGCGATCAGAAGCAGAGAGGGCGCAGATTAAAGGAGCGTTTGGTTTATATGTCTCCCCTGATTTTATGGACGAGCTGACCAAAGACCCCGATAAATTGAAACTTGGTGGTGAGGTTAAAGACTTAACCGTCATGTTTACGGATATTCGATCTTTTACGACTATATCCGAAAGTTTAACTCCTGAAGAGCTTATTCAGCTCATGAATAACTTTCTGACGCCAATGTCTGATTTGGTTATGAACAATCGCGGCACGATTGATAAATACATGGGTGATGCGATGATGGCGTTTTGGAATGCACCTTTGGATGATCCTGAGCACGCACGCAACGCTTGCTTGGTCGCATTGAGAATGGATGAAGCATTGCAGCCCATTAATCAAAAGCTGAGAGATGAGGGGCGTGATTTGCAATTGAATGCAGGGATCGGGATTAATACAGGGCCTTGTTCTATCGGGAATATGGGATCCAAGCAGCGTTTTGCGTATTCTGCTCTTGGTGATGCTGTGAATTTGGCATCACGCTTGGAAGGACAAACCAAATCGTATGGTGTGAATATCTTGATCGGCGAAGATACGAAAAAAACTGTCTCTGATTTTGCAGCACCTGAACTCGATCTTCTTCAGGTGAAAGGGAAAACACAGCCTGTTAAAATTTATACACTTATAGGCGACCAAACGTTGGCTGAAAAGACAGAATATAGAAACTGGTTGAAGTGCCATAACGCAATGCTGGCAGCCTATCGAATCGCAGATTTTGGGTGCGCCGCTCAGGATTTGAAAGAGGCTCGGGAAACAGCTCAGGATGTTATTGGTGAGGCTCTAGACTTTTATTACGATATGTATGCAGAACGCATTGCCGAGCTTACAAAAAACCCGCCCTCAGATGACTGGGACGGGGTCTTTGTTGCAACTAGCAAGTAACTTTAAATCACATTCACAGTCACATCTTCGCCAATGTATAAATTGTAACCACCGATTTCAATTACATCGACAGGACCTGGATTGTCAGAAGCTGTCGCTCCTATTGAGTCTGCTAATATCTCTACTCCGTCTTCGACGTTAGGATCACTCGGCGTTATTCCGCTTACGGTATCGACATCAATGTTAAAAGTAACACCACCGAAGCCACCACTTCTTAAATACAAACCCAGGTCGTTACCACCGTTTTGCGTGTCGACGGTTTTCAGCATATTGAAAATGTTCTCCATGCTTAATGTGATGGTTTGACCAGCTGCTTGTGCACGAATTTCCTCTACTCCGGAAAGTTGCTCAAATTGCACGTTCGTAAAATCAATATCACCACCTTGAATGCTCAGGTAGTCATAGCCACTACCGCCATCGATATTTAAGAAACTCGCATCATCTGGTCCATCGCGATGGAATAATCTGAAAACATCATCGCCACGTCCACCACGCATGGATACATCATCGTTTCCGCCATCACTCAAGGTTTGTGCGCCACCTCCACCGACAATGCTATAGCCATCGTTGTTTACGGTATTTCCTGCCTGAACCGCACCTGTATTCATGCCATTGACAACAACGACTTCTCCTTGGCCACCGGCTGCTCCGCTGTTACCAATTGCGAAATCGTCGAAGCCGTCGCCATTCAGGTCGCCAACCCCTGATACGGTCAGGTTAGTTCCGCCTTTTGCATCATAATCTAGTCTTAAAGCCATAAACGGGTCATTAAGAAGATCGGTTTGAGTGTAATCACCATCGCCCAATCCTCCATAAACGACATAACCTTCCACGACGTTACCGTTTTGGAAGAGCAGGACAGCGTCATCCAGACCGTCGCCGTCAAAGTCACCGACTGATCCGCCACCGGCTAAGGTCCAGCCAGCATCTGCAGTGATTTCGATTTGGCTTTGCGTGGCAAGGTTACCACCGTTAGTGCCGTCGTATATGATATGTGCCGTGTTATTGGCTAAATCACCAATCAATAAATCCGACAGCCCACTGCCATCAAAGTCGCCAAGGGTTGATACCGGTATATCACTAGC
>JBCCLQ010000023.1:0-14381 GCA_039026795.1 Pseudomonadota bacterium | reverse complement strand
GGACAGAAAGCCGAAGATATTTCAGAAGAAGTAATCCTTAAAGACGTAAGGAAACCAATGTCTTTAGAGGACGCTAAGAAATTAGTCGACCATTTCAATTCGGTTTTTGTTATCCATGGTTATGATACTTACGCGGGCCCTATGTCAAAAAACAAACCGCTTTCAGCAGATACAATCCGACAACACAAAAAACCTTCACCAGCATTGGCAAAAACAAGCTGATAATTTGCATTTTTTCCATAGACGTATGCCCCACTCTACTTTAGAAAATACTTATGGCGCAGAGAATTGAAGTCTTCACTCTTCTGGAGGACGGACGGGCAAAAACATATCAAAGCAGATTTGAAAAGCTGGGAATTAAAGCATCCATTCGTGTGGTTGATGTTTACACGATTGAGGATGATATTGCCGATCCAGCAAACTTGAACGAATGCATTAGTTCTTTGACCAACCCCGTCAGCCAAAAATCATTTGTTCTGGATGGCAGCAACACAACACCGGATGGCTATGTGGATACGCTTGGCTCTTTTGATCATGCGCTTGAGGTTGGTTTTCTCCCAGGCGTCACGGATAATATCGGTCACACGGCATCGGAGCTAACGGCGCTTTCTTTAAATGAAATACGAACCGTATATGCATCACAAATGCTGCTCATTAATGGGCAGCTATCTGAGAGAAATATCAGTGACTTAAAAGATGATCTTCATAATTCACTGATACAGCGTGCAGACCATAAAGACGCAAAAGCGTATCAAAATGATAATGGGATGGGCATCACCATCCCGAAAGTGCAGCTCTCGAATTCGGGCGTTGCCGCAGACGAAGTTGATTTGGATATTTCAGATGATGAACTCGCAGAAATCGGTAAAAGCGGTATTGAAAATCAAGATGGAAGCCTCCGTGGTCCGCTCGGCATGTCCCTACTCTACATGAAGGCTGTTCAGGATTACTTTAAAGCCGAAGGCCGCAAACCAACCGATATTGAGATTGAAACTCTAGCGCAGACCTGGTCAGAGCATTGCAAACACACCATCTTCGCCTCCCCGATTGATGAAATCAAAAACGGCCTGTTCAAGCATTACATCAAAGGCGCCACGGAAGAGATCCGTAAAGCCAAAGGCAAGGATGATATCTGCGTCTCCGTCTTCTGGGATGATTCAGGTGTGATTGCGTTCGATGATGACTGGCTCATTACCGATAAAATGGAAACGCATAACTCTCCGTCTGCGCTTGATCCATTCGGCGGTGCGATTACAGGGATCGTCGGCGTGAACCGCGACTGCATCGGTACCGGCCTTGGCGCAAAACCGATTATCAACCGCTATGGTTTTTGTTTGGCGGATCCGCGCTCGAATATCGAATATTATCGCGGTAAAGGGAAAGCCAATCCAACCCTGTCATCCGAAACCGTTATGCGCGGTGTTGTGGCTGGTGTTGAGTCAGGTGGAAATCAGTCCGGCATCCCCTCCCCACAGGGCTTTCTCTACTTCGATGACCGCTACATCGGTAAACCATTGGTGTTCGCTGGGACGGTCGGCCTGATGCCACGCGAAGTTGCTGGCAAACCATCCCATTTAAAAGGCGCCGAAAAAGGCGACCGCATCCTTATGATCGGCGGCAAAGTCGGCCGAGACGGTATCCACGGCGCAACCTTCTCATCTGTGGCTTTGGATGAAGGCTCACCCGCTACAGCCGTCCAAATTGGCGATCCGATCACGCAGAAAAAATTCTCTGATGCCATTATCAAGGAAATCCGCGACCTCGGCCTTTACAAAGCCATGACCGATAACGGCGCAGGAGGCCTTTCCTCTTCAGTAGGTGAAATGGCAGAAAGCTCAGGCGGCTTTCATGTTGAGCTCGAAAAAGTACCGCTTAAATATCCGGGTATGAGCCCATGGGAAATCTGGATCAGTGAATCACAAGAACGCATGACGCTGGCCGTGCCACCGGAAAACGTCCAAACAATCATGGACATGCTGGCCAAACGCGGTGTTGAAGCTTGGGATATTGGTGAGTTCACCGACACGGGCCGTGCGCATATCACATGGCATGGCGATACCATCATGGACATGGATATGGACTTCCTGCATGACGGCTTACCTGAAACACCGTTGACAACAACCTTCACACGCGGCGGCGAGCCGGAACCAGACCTCAAAGAACCCGATGATTACCGTGAAACGTTTTTGAACATGCTTTCGCGCCTGAATATCTGTTCCAAAGAATTCGTCGCTTGCCAGTATGATCATAATGTTCAGGGCACAGCTGTTTTAGGCCCCCTTCAAGGACAGGGGCGCGTTTACGCGGATGCCTCTGTCTCCAAACCATTACTGGATAACCCGCGTGCAGTTGTACTCTCACAAGGTCTCTTCCCGCGCTATTCCGATATTGATACGCACCATATGGGGCAAGCCGCTCTGGATATGGCTGTACGCTCTGCCGTTGCTGCTGGTGGTGATATCAACCACCTCGCGCTGATGGATAATATTTGCTGGTGCTCATCTGATGAACCGGAACGTTTGGGACAACTGAAACGCGCGATTTCGGGCATCTATCATCTCGCCAAAACATACGGCACGCCTTTCATTTCTGGTAAGGACAGTATGTTTAACGACTTTAAAGGCTATGATGAAAACGACAATCCGGTCAAAATCTCAGTGCCGCCCACACTTTTGATTTCCGCGCTTGGAGTAATCCAAAATGTAGACCAAGCCGTCAGCCTCGACCCTAAGATGCCGGGTGATAAAGTCTACTTGCTCGGCACAACGAAGGATGAATGCGGCGCATCTGAATATTACGCCCTGCGCGGCGCGCTTGGGAATAACGTTCCTGAAACAGATAATGATCTAAATATGAACCTGTATCGCGTCATGAGTGAAGCAAATAAGAAACACCTTATCACCTCTACTCTGCCTGTATCTTACGGTGGTATTGGAATCGCACTGGCGAAAAAGGCAATCGCGGGACAGCTTGGCCTGAATATCTCATATGATATCGGCTTACGGATGGATAAAACTCTGTTTTCCGAGAGCACAGGCCGCGTTGTCGTCACGATCGCGCCGCAGGATCAAATGGAGTTTGAAAAACTCTTTGCCGACCATGCTTTATTGATTGGCGAAGTCACAGACAGCGATCTTTTGAAAATCAACGACATCGAAACAAACATAAGCGATTTGGAAGAGGCTTATAAAAAACCTCTGAGAGGGTATTAATGAGCGCCAAAGCCCTTGTTATTGCCGGATACGGATTGAACTGCGAAGAAGAAACAGCGCATGCTTTCGAACATGTGGGTTTAAGCGCGGAAATCCGCCACATCAATGACCTCGCCGAAAATCCGAAAGAACTGGAAAACACACAAGTGCTATGTATTCCGGGCGGTTTTTCCTATGGTGACGATACCGGTTCAGGAAACGCATTTGCACAGAAAATGCGCCTCACCTTGGGTGATCATCTTAAGAAATTTGTTGAACAAGACACGCTAACTATCGGAATTTGCAATGGATGCCAGATTGTTGCGAATTTGGGTCTTGCACCAGCTTTGGATCATAAATATGGCGAGCGCATGGTGGCCGTCACGCATAATCTGACGGCACGCTATCAATGCCGCTGGGTGGATGTAGCCGTGCAAAACACCAATTCCCCGTGGCTTCAAGGCATTCAAACCCTTCATATTCCTGTTGCCCATGGCGAAGGCCGCTTCATGATGGGTGAAGACACGCTAAAAACCCTCCAAGATGTCAAACAGATTGCCTTGCGCTACGTGAAACCGGACGGCACCAGCGCCAAAGGTGAATACCCCTACAATCCAAACGGATCTACAGATGATATTGCGGGGATTACTGATCCGAGCGGACGCGTGCTCACCCTTATGCCGCACCCCGAACGCGGTATGTTCAACTGGCAGCGTGATGATTATGCGCGCCTCAAAGACAAAGCCCGACGCGCCGGACAGGCTTTACCGGAACGCGCAGACGGCCTTGCTCTGTTTGAGAACGCCGCAACCTACTTTGAAATCGCCAAACGTAAAAGCGCTTAAGCTGCCTTTGGCACATCTGCCGTACTCACATTCGGGAAATCAACATCTGTATCGGCCACATGATTGAAGTAATTTGTGAAAATGTTGAACGCGACAACAGCCACAATTTCCAGCGCTTCCGGATCACTCCAGCCTGCAGCCTTAAAGGCATTTAGATCAGAATCTGTGATATTGGCACGATCTTTCACAATTTTGGCGGCAAAATCGAGCGCGGCTTGTACTTTGGCATCACTGGCCTGCCCTTTGAGGTTCATTTGCGTTTCCTCGATGCTGAGGCCTTCGCCCTTGCCGATCGCTGTATGCGCCGATGCGCAGTAATCACAGCCATTGAGACCAGCCACGACCAAAGCGATTTGCTCCCGCAATGCACCGCTCAAGGATGTGCCTTTTAATGCGCCACTGCCTTGCAGGTAAAAATCGAGAACAGCAGGAGAATGCGCAAAGGTTTGAAAAATATTTGGCACACTACCGATATTCGCCTTCACAGCGTCCAGTTTCTCTTGTGCTTCAGGTGATGGGGTTTGATTGGGTTGAATACGAGCCATAGGTCTCCTCCTCGGGTTAAAATTCAAGCCTAGAGTAGACCTAATTCGCGGACGAGAAAAGAAAAGTTACGCCGCTTTTTTGTAATCCAGTATGCGCTGTTCGACTTCATCGCGGAAATGGCGCATAAGCCCTTGTATCGGCCAGGCAGAGGCATCGCCATGGGCGCAAATCGTGTGCCCTTCAACCTCACTACAGACATCAAGCAACATATCAATCTCTTCAATATCCGCATTCCCTTGTACGAGACGCATCATCACACGCCACATCCAGCCTGTCCCTTCACGGCACGGTGTGCATTGCCCGCAGCTTTCATGCATGTAGAAATGCGACAGGCGCGCAATGGCGTAAATCACATCTGTGCTTTGATCCATCACAATCAAACCGGCCGTTCCCAGACCGGATTGCACTTCACGCAAGCTATCGAAATCCATCAAGACAGTATCGCAAATATTCTTCGGTAAAATCGGGCAAGATGACCCACCCGGAATGACGGCCTTGAGATTATCCCAACCACCTCGCACACCGCCTGCATGCTTTTCAATGAGCTCTTTCATCGGGATACCCATTTCCTCTTCCACCACACATGGCGTGTTCACATGGCCGGAAATGCAAAACAGCTTGGTGCCTGTATTCTTCTCGTCCTTACCGAACGAGGCAAACCAGCCCCCGCCACGTTTAAGAATGTCAGGCACAGACGCAATAGTCTCAACATTGTTGATCGTAGTCGGGCAGGAATAAAGCCCTGCCATGGCCGGAAATGGCGGCTTATTACGTGGCTGCCCCTTTTTACCTTCGAGGGATTCAAGCAACGCAGTCTCTTCTCCGCAGATATAAGCGCCCGCCCCACGGTGAAGTGTCACATCAAAATCCCAACCGGACTTCGCTGCGTTTTTCCCCAATAAGCCTGCCGCGCGTGCTTCTTCAATCGCCCGCACGAGCTCTGATCCTTCGTGTACAAACTCGCCGCGAATATAAATATATGCATGATGAGCCTGCATCGCGAACCCGGCCAACAATGCGCCCTCAATCAACTTATGCGGATCATGGCGCATGATTTCGCGGTCTTTACATGTACCAGGCTCTGACTCATCGGCATTGATGACCAGATAATGTGGGCGATCCGTGACTTCCTTGGGCATAAACGACCATTTCATGCCTGTCGGGAAACCCGCACCACCGCGACCGCGCAAACCCGACTTTTTCATTTCCTCAATAATCCAGTCACGACCCTTTTTAATGATCTTGGCCGTCCCATCCCAATCACCACGCTTTTTCGCGTATTCCAGATTAAACGGCTCGAAACCATACAGGTTGGTGTAAATACGATCCTTATCGGCTAACATCTATGCCACCCCTGCTTTTTTGGCCTGTTCTTCCAAAGTGGTCGGGCCGGTAATCGCCATAGACTTATTCCGCCCGTTTTGCGGTCCAGCTTCTGGAATGCGATCTTGTTTCAAACTATCCAAAATCGCGACCATGCGCTCGGCAGTTAAATCTTCATAATATAGATCATTAATCTGAACCATGGGAGCATTGGTACAGGCACCCAGGCATTCCACTTCCATCAAGGTGAAGTAACCGTCTTCAGTTGTTTGCCATAGATTGATCCCCAAATGATCCTTGCACGCATTGACCACATCCGCTGAGCCACACAGCCAGCATGGCGTTGTAGTACAGAGCTGCACCAAATACTTCCCAACAGGTTCCAAATTATACATCGAGTAAAAAGTCGCAACCTCGTACACTTTAATCGGCGGCACATCCACGATATTCGCAATCTCGTCCATAGCGGCGCGGGGTATCCAGCCACCGCCGGTCGGCAAGTCTCCAAACGGTCCTGTTTCCGCCACTTGCCTTTGCGCCAAATCCAGTAACGGCATAATGGCTGACGCCTGCCGTCCTTTTGGATAGCGCGCAATAATCTTATCCACCGCTTTACTATCGGTAAATTCGAAGTTTTCAGGCTGGAACGACGCATTCAGCGCATCAGATTTCTTCATAAGCTCACACCATTACATAGAAAGCATTTTATAAATAACATAAAGGAGGACAATAACGCCCCAAACCAATAATGCCATGACTTTCCAATCCAAGACTCTTCTCCAAAAATCAGTTACCTATCAATTTCTCCAAACACCACATCCATGGATCCGATATTGGCAACCACATCAGCAAGCTGATGCCCCTTACTCATAAAATCAAGCCCCTGCAAATGCGCAAAACCCGGTGCGCGAATATGACAGCGATACGGGCGGTTTGTTCCATCCGCTACCAAGAACACACCAAACTCCCCTTTCGGTGCTTCAACGACACTATACGTTTCGCCTGCAGGCACATGGTAGCCTTCAGTATACAACTTGAAGTGGTGGATCATCGCTTCCATGGAGGATTTCATTTCCGCGCGCGGTGGTGGCGATACTTTATAATCATTCATCTTCACCGGACCGTCGGGCAACTCTTTCAAACATTGCTGCATAATCTTTAAGCTCTGGCGCATTTCTTCCATTCGCACCAAATAACGGGCATAGCAATCGCCCGTTTTACCGACCGGCACATCAAAGTCCATCTTTTCGTACACATCATAGGGTTGGCTTTTTCGCAAATCCCATGGAATGCCTGACCCCCGCAACATCGGGCCACTAAAGCCCCAATCCTGTGCTTCGTCTGCCGTGACGGTTCCAATATCCACTGTGCGCTGTTTAAAGATACGGTTATTGGTCAGCAAGTTATCAAGGTCATTCAAAACTTGCGGGAAGCTTTCCGTCCATTCCCACATATCATCAGCGAGACCAGCCGGTAAATCCTGATGCACACCACCGGGACGAAAGTAATTCGCATGCAAGCGTGCGCCGCAGACCCGGTCATAAAACTCCATACCTTTTTCGCGCTCTTCAAAACCCCATAAAGCAGGCGTTATCGCGCCAACATCAAGGGCAAATGTCGTGATATTCAGAATATGGTTGAGGATGCGCCCCAATTCGCAATACAACACGCGGATATATTGCGCGCGTGGTGGTGGTGTAATTCCGAGAAGCTTTTCAGTAGCCAGAGCAAAAGCATGCTCCTGGTTCATCGGCGCGACATAATCCAAACGATCAAAATACGGAACAGCTTGCAGATATGTTTTATATTCAATCAGCTTTTCCGTACCCCGATGCAGCAAGCCAATATGCGGGTCAGATCGCTCAACAATCTCCCCTTCCATTTCTAATACAAGGCGCAACACGCCATGTGCAGCTGGGTGCTGCGGACCGAAATTCATGGTCATCGGTTTGATCTGGGTTTCATCCCCGACTTCGATATTTTGAACTGCTGTTTCCGCCATTACTTCTTCTCCCCGACTGTCTTGTCAGAAGGCTCCCAACCCACAGGCGGAATTGTGCCTTTTTCATCCCCGGGCAGTTGCACATCCGTCATGCCTTCCCAAGGCGATAGATAATCAAAGGTGCGGAAATCCTGTGTCAGTTGCACAGGTTCATAGACAACGCGGCGCTGCTCTTCACAATATCGAAGCTCAACATATCCGGTAAGCGGAAAGTCTTTACGCAATGGATGCCCGTCAAAACCATAATCTGTCAAAATACGGCGTAAGTCGGTATGCCCTTCAAAATAAACCCCGTATAAATCCCACACTTCACGCTCAAACCATCCGGCGGAACTAAACACGCCTGTAGCGGTGGGTACAGGTGTATTCTCATCCGTGAAGACTTTCACGCGAATACGCTGGTTCATACTCATGGACAGCATGTTATAGACGATTTCGAACCGCTCTTCGCGTTCGGGATAGTCCACCCCGCATACATCAACAAGCAGCTTGAATTGGCATTCCTTGTCGTCGCGCAAAAACTGTAAAACCTCGCAAATCGCCTCACGCTGGACGTGAATGCATAATTCGTCTTTGTCAAAAGAATGATGCATGATCTTATCATCCAACGCATCTTCGATATGGGATTGTAGATCTTCTAGGGCTTCGACAGACATATAGAGGCTTCGCTTACACTGCGGTTTTTATTCGCTCATACAATAGCGAAGCTGAAAGGGAGTTTCAAAGGAAAATATTAGATCTGAAATGTTCTCGCACAGGGCGATCCGACCACAGGATGATCCGGCTCAGATGGTGTCGGTAAGCCATCAGGGAAGAATTCATTTTCAAGCTCACTACGATAGTTATCCAGGTCTTCGCCTGACATGCCTCCCTGTTCGGCTCTCTCAACTTCTCTATCAATATAATCCAAATGGCGCTCAGCATCTCTGTCTTGAAGCCCCTCGAGCCTCTGCTCGTTTCGACTTTCTACCGTAGATCCGCCCCGCTCTTCGTAGGCGGCCCAGCGTTCATCATATTCTTCCTGAATTCTGGCCTCTGCCCCGGTACGATCAATCTGACCGGAAGCATAGCTATCAACAACGTCCCTGAAATCCGGATGAACAATTGCGGATAAATCGGGTTGTTCCCCGATATCCAATTCGCTCAATGCAGTACGCGCCTGAGTTTCATCATTCATAATTAAATTTCTGATCCGCGGTGCAACCACGGACATTTGTTCTGAATCAAGGGATCTGAAAAACTGTCCCCAACTGGATGGGTCCTGTGCGGTATACATGCAATCCGCATAATCATAGGGGTTAAAATCAGGGCTTTGCGCATCCACAAAAGTAGGAGCCATGGTTAATTCTCAACCCTCAAGAAAACTCCTATTATCCATACCACCATCAGGCATAAAACCACCTCTATCTCTGATGAATAGTATACGAAATTCTTTAATTTTATGTCAAAAACTAGACCTTAAAGGCTCTAGAACTTCTTAGGATCGATGTGTGTGCGATTAGTTCACAATTATCATTTCGAACCTCGTCTAAAAGGCTGGAATACTCTCCCAAAACATGTGCTGCCGCTGCCTGCAAACTATCCCCTCTATTGGCTGACAGGTCATCAAGGTTATGTGACTCTAAAAAATCCTCAATCAGTCCCAGCACTGTATTTTTTATAACCGGGTTTTGAATACGATTAATAAATATGTCTGCGTCATATTCTGATGCTATTTGATCTAGAGCAATGTCTGCTGACTCCAGATCATCATTAATAATATTATCAATTTCCATTTTCAGCTGATCAAAATCAGAACAACTTTTCAGGCTCGCTATCAAGTGAGGGGAATTGCGTATGTCCTCAGGAGTGCTCTTAGCTATTTCACGCGCAATATCAGAATAATCGTATCTATACGTTGAGACCGTTTGGGAAAAACCGACAGATGGGCCAACCGTTAAAAGTGCTGCAAGGCCGGCGAACACTTTTCGTCTGTCGATAGTCATCTTAAGAAAACTAGGCTATAGCGGCCAAAGGACCAGCGTGCGTTCTGGTTGGTGCAACACGCGCATCTACAGTCAAACCCGATGCTTCTTTAATCGCACTTACATATTCTTGGGCAATAAAAGGAGCGATTGTGTCTAGCTCTTCTGCAATAAACCGTCGTGTTTCTGTTTGAAGATCACGTGGTGTAGAGCCACTGTCACGCATATCGATAAGGTCTTGAGCAAAGCCTCTTAATCCCGGAAAATCTTCTAGAGCTTGACCATCCCTGCGCCCTAGAACATCACCATAAATTTCACTTGCTATATCTTCCAATTCACCACGGATTTGTGCTTCCATTTCAACTTTAACAAGTTGTGTGAATTTTGCAGGCTGTTGCGTTCTAAGCTGATGCAACTCTCGACGGATATCATCATCATGGCGTATTTCATCTGGTGTTCTATAACGACGCCCATCTTGCAATAACTCTCCGGCAATAGTGTTGGCTGAACCACCTGGATTAAATGTTTGAGCAACTGCTATGTTTGGCATTGCCAAAGCTGCCGCACCTGCAGCGGCACCACGCATCAAAGCTCGTCTTGAAATATCAGTCATATCACCCTCCGAATGTTGAATATAGAGGAGGATACGTGAACAGATAATTATGTCAAGAAAATAAATTGGTTAACGTGCGATACGTGTGTCTTCACGTTGGATTTTCTTTTGAAGTTGCATGAGGCCGTACACAAGCGCTTCTGCCGTTGGAGGACATCCGGGCACATATATATCGACCGGAACAATGCGGTCGCATCCACGCACCACGGAATAGGAATAATGGTAATATCCACCTCCATTGGCGCAAGATCCCATTGAAATCACCCAGCGTGGCTCAGGCATCTGATCGTAAACCTTGCGCAAAGCTGGCGCCATTTTATTGGTCAGCGTGCCCGCCACAATCATCACATCGGACTGACGTGGGGATGGCCTCGGGATCATCCCAAAACGGTCCAAATCATAACGGCTCATATAAGAATGAATCATCTCCACCGCACAACATGCCAAACCGAACGTCATCGGCCACATGGAACCCGTGCGTGCCCAGTCAAACAGCTTATCAGCCTGCGTAATCAAAAACCCTTTTTCATCCAGATGCTTCGAAATTGCAGCAGGAACAACATCTTGCTGCTCCGCCGGCGGCATCGGTACGGATGTCTGGAATGGCGCATCGGGCGCAATAATATTTTTACGGTCGTGCGTCATATTTTATCCAATTTTCTTTACTAACCCCAAAATCGTCTTGCGCCATATTTTTACAGATTTCAATTCCATTCTCTAAATCCATTATAAGATAGTCGTGAGTACAAAGTCCTGTTTTGTCAAAAACATACAAATAGTAACCCAATTCACTATCGCGTCTAATTTCAAATTCTTGTTGTTTTATCTGGGAAGTGAAACAAAGACTGTGTTCTTCTATTTCATTATGTCTTATTCCCACTCTAACGCGCCCTTCTTCCATTCATAAATAAACCCAACGGTCAGAATCCCTAAAAAGCAAACCATGGACCAGAACCCGAACATTCCGATATCCCTTAATGATATAGCCCACGGGAATAAAAAAGCGATCTCCAGATCAAAAATAATGAATAAAATCGCGACCAGATAAAACCGCACATCGAATTTGGAACGCGCATCATCAAACGCTTCAAATCCACATTCATAAGCGGACAATTTCTCACTGTCCGGATTTTGTTTCCCCACTAGCAAAGACAAAGAAATGGCCGCAACGGACACAAAAGCCGCAATGCCAATGAACAGTAAAATCGGTAGATATTCTAAAAGAAATTCGTTAGACGCCATGTGTCGATACTGGAATGATCGCTTGCCTGTGTCAACCTGAATACAGGCTCAAAAGGTGGTAATTTCAGATAATTAAGTGGCGCGAGTGACGAGACTTGAACTCCCATGCGCTCCCGCGCATGTGTTTTTTATGGAGCGAGTTCATAAACATCTGTCATGGTTGAAGAATATCACGGAATTTGAGACATAATTAAGTGGCGCGAGTGACGAGACTTGAACTCGCGGCCTCCGCCGTGACAGGGCGGCGCTCTAACCAACTGAGCTACACCCGCGCAACTTAAGGCGATGTGATATCAACTACACAGCCGCCTGTCAATGTGATTTTACGCTTGTTTTTAAACGATTTAAGCCGCCAAAGCCTTTGGTTCTGCTATAAACGGTAAATCGAGGGATTCTGCTACGCCATGATGCGTGATTTCTCCATGACAAACATTCAAACCATTGCGCAGGTTCGGATCACGCAATAACGCTGCTTCCCAGCCATGGTCAGCCAAAGCTAGCGCATATGGTAAAACTGCATTGTTGAGGGCCTGAGCCGATGTCAGTGGCACTGCGCCCGGCATATTGGTCACGCAGTAATGAATCACGTCATTCACTGTGTAGATCGGGTCATTGTGGGTTGTCGGTTTGGATGTTTCAAAACATCCGCCCTGGTCAATCGCAATATCAACCATTACCGAACCGGGACGCATTTTGCTCACCATTTCTTTGCTAACCAGCTTCGGCGCAGATGCTCCGGGAATTAAAACCGCCCCGACAACCAGATCGGCCGTTTCAATATAACGCTCAACACTATCACGGCTGGACTGCACAACACGCGCACGCGTTCCGAAGTGATCATCCAACCAACGCACACGATCATGATTTTTCTCCAAAATCACGACATTGGCATGCATCCCTACGGCCATTTCTGCTGCATGAAAACCGGACACGCCGCCGCCAAGTACTAGAACACGCGCTGCCTCAACACCCGGTGATCCACCCATCAAACGCCCACAGCCGCCAAGGTGTTTGAGCATGTAAGAACCACCAACCTGAATGGATAAACGTCCGGCAATTTCACTCATTGGCTCTAGCAACGGCAGACCACGACCATTCGGCCCTGTCACTGTCTCATAGGCAATGGCAATGCAACCAGAATCCATCAAACCTTTCGTCTGGTCTGCATCCGCAGCCAAATGCAGGTATGTAAACAACACCTGCCCCTCACGCAGCATATCGCATTCAACCTTTTGGGGTTCCTTAACTTTAATGATCATATCGGCGCGATCAAAAATCTCTTTGGCGGTTCCACAAATTTCTGCGCCTGCATCCTTGTAGCTATCATCAGTATGGTTGATCCCTGCCCCAGCTTGCGTTTCCACCAAAACCTGATGCCCATGTGCGATAAACTCTTTCACCGACGCTGGAACAGCGCCAACGCGGTTTTCTTGGGCTTTAATTTCTTTGGGAATACCGATAATCATAATAAATCTCCTACTCTATGATGAACGGAACTTAGCAAGTGCGCATGGACTTGCCAATGCGCAGTGCAACAATCATTTATGCGGCTTGTTGGGTGGGTTTAATTTTTTTGAAGACACGGGCAACTCCAAAAACCAATAACCCTGCACAGAAACCGGGCACCAATTCCATCAACGTGGTATGCCAACCAAGCCCGTAACGCCAAATCACAGCAGTTGCAAAACCAACGACCATCATGGTTACGGCCAGCTTTTGCGATGGCTTTCCACCCAAAAGTTGCACCACCATTAACGGTCCGACCGAGGATGCCAAACCACCCCAGGCAATAATCACAAGCGCCAAAACACCTTTTTGCGCGAACAAAGAAATTGCAATAACGATCGTAATCACCAAAACAGTCCCGAGCCGTGCCAACATATAGGAGTTTCTGAACGCAGGTATCACATGCTGCGTAAGAGCTGAAGATGCAGACAACAGCATGGAGTCAGCTGATGACATCGTCGCAGAGAACAGGCCTGCAATCAGCAAGCCTACTAAAACAGGAGGCAACAAGTCCTGCCATAACTGCGGGATAGAAAGTTCAGGATCAAATGTGCCGGCATCCGGGATAATGATCCGCGCCAAAATACCACTGACACAAGCGAGGAATAAAACCGTCATCCGCCAGGCCAGATAAATTTTCAACGCACGATCAATGTCTTTATTCGTCCTTGCACACATATGCCGCACCATCAAATGCGGCTGCCCTAACACGGTAATCCCGAACACAATCCATCCGATAGACACCCACAGAAAATCCAATTGAAACGGGTTCACCATCTCCGGTGGGAAATTCCGCACTTCATTGATAATCGCGCCAATGCCGCCAATGTGTAAAACAGCCGCAACAATCAATACGATCAAAGAAAATATTATTATGAAAGCTTGAACAGCATCCGTCCAGATCGAGGCGCGTATACCACCCGACCAACAATAGGCTACCAAGACTGCAGCACCGCCAAATACAAAATACGTGAAATCCCAATCAAAGAGCTGAACACCGATTTTCGCTCCGGCGACAAGTTGAGCTGCACAATAAGCGCCAAGGAAAATAACAGTCATAACTGCAGTGATCAGTGTTACCCAAGGATAGTCCTTATCCGTCATTTTACCGACCAATGAAGGATAAGTAGTTAGCGATTTTTCCTTCGC
>JBCCLQ010000022.1:0-14611 GCA_039026795.1 Pseudomonadota bacterium | reverse complement strand
GTCAATCCATCTATATTCAGCGTAACCAGAAGCAACAGTATTTGTGTCTCCTGTCTGTATTAAAATTTTGAAGTCAAAATTTTTTGATTTTTTAAGTTCGTTCATCTTAATTGTGTATTCGTCATCACACTCCCGACCAACTAACTCCGTAAAAAGTGTTTCATCTACGTTTGAAACACAAATTTCACCGCCCTCAAGTTTTATTGTTTGATAAACGTCATTCATGAATGACTGGAAACCCGATTGGCCTTCATATCGAATAATATTGTCTTTTCTTTTTCCAACACCTTCGTTGGGTAGGAAGTCGATACCACCGTGTTCGAGGGTATCGGTGATTTTGGTGAGAGTTCGGCGAGTTGGTGTACCGGTTTCATTTTCAAAGGCGCTGATGGTTTGTACATGCATGCCACAACGCTTTGCCAGATCAGGCTGGCTCCAATCCAGTAAAGCGCGGGCGGCGCGGCACTGCGCGGGGGTCAAATACTCCATGAAAAATCTCCCTTTTTCGAATAAAATACGGTTTCTAACTTATTTTGTATAATATTATTTGATTGTTGGAAAGAACGCATTCGCGTATAAATAATAATAAGACAAGCAGCGGAGACATGGTAGGGCGTGTAAAAACATATCTCCCCACACACACGAGAGAAAAGGCGTTTTGGTTATCCCGAAACGTCTTTTTTCTTTATGCTGCTTTTGTAGCAACCTGACTTCTAGAGCGTTCTATTTTTTGAATAAGCTGATTAGCATAGTAAGTAAGAACTGTATTTTCTTTTATCCCC
Source organism: Pseudomonadota bacterium (assembly GCA_039026795.1). Classification (GTDB taxonomy): domain Bacteria; phylum Pseudomonadota; class Alphaproteobacteria; order Micavibrionales; family Micavibrionaceae; genus JAUHXT01. The sequence continues at coordinate 13,829 of JBCCLQ010000022.1, read as the reverse complement.
TTCTGTAAAAAGCCAATTACAAAATCTGGATATTGCTTTCCAATTTTTAAAGCTACAGCAAATACACTACACGCTTCATGCATACCTGTATCAAAAACATAGAGCATCTCTGCTAATGCTGGCAGAGAATATTCTTTGGGAACGTTGCAAACTTCATCAATCAAAGCAGTTTGTGTTTTAAATATTCCATCCCCTTCAGATTTTATGGCTGCATACAAATTCTCAAAAACTTTTTTATATTCATCAGGGTAATGCTGTGTAACTTCTTCGATGTTGGGTTGCTTTTGAGGTCTAATGCGTTTTATCAACTTCAGAACAAGCCACTCTTCTGTCGTATTTACCAAATTATGATAAAAGCCAAAACCATCAGATTTAACAACAGCGAATGGTGGTTCTCCAGCAGATTTTATTTCTTTCGAAAAACCAGACATAGGAGAGTCATCTAGTGTGTAAGTTACATACGGCTTACCTAAATCGCTCGCTATCCCATTTTCAAAGTAGGAAGCAACAAGTAAAGAATTCCTTATTTTGCTGAATGTAGATTTACCCTCCCTCACGGAACCTTTGATTTCGATAGAGGCATATTCAGCTTCATCGTGGGAATTCATCATATTGAGCTTATCTGCTGTGTAACCCTTAGGTGGTAGAACTATAACTCTATGTACTTCCCTGTCGTCTTCATTTTGGTTTCTAATCATGTAGCAAGCAGGGCGAGTAATGTAATCTAACTCCCCTTCACCACAAACTTCCGATATGTATTTTTTTACAAACGGAACTTTTAAAATTTCTTCGTAATTTAAATCTGACACGTTTGCCTCCTAGTCAGTTGTATTTTTTGGAACAATTGCTACGTTGTCCCATGCGATGTTGAACAAAATTCTAAAACTTTCAGTAAACTCAGGCTGATCAAGGACCAAAACTTGAATGCTGTTTCCTTCTTCTGAAATAAAGCCCAGCTTAGGTCCGTAGGCATAAAATATTTTTCCCTTCCATGCATCTTTCGGAAACCATCTATGTTGAGCAGCACCTAAAATAAAGAAATCATCTCCTTGCTGAACTGTAATTTTGACAGAAATTTTATTACCTAAATCTGCCATTCTTTTGGCATGCATTTGATACCAGTCTTCGCCTAGCCATTTATACCAAATACGCGGCCTGGAGTTGTGTAAGCATATTTCTCCACCATGATTTTTTGCTGTTTCATAAACATCGTCCATAAAATCGCGAAAACCTTGAGTTCCTTTATAACGACGAATTCTTTGCTCCTTGCGGCGAAGGCCGTCGCCTTCCATGAAATCTATATTTGAATCCAGAGCACGGGTAATTTTATCCAAAGTCTTGGAATTGGGGGTGGCGCCGTCTTTTTCGGTGTTGCGCACGGTGGCTTCGGTCACGCCGGCGCGTTCCGCCAGGTCCTTTTGTGACCAGTTCAAGAGCCCCCGCGCAGCGCGGATTTGGCTTGGTGTCGGCATCTGTACCCTTCTTAACGTATTGTTATCGTTATATTTTCAGTTTTACGCTTATTAGCCTTTTTGGTGCCTACACGGCCCGGTGGTAAGTGCCCCTCCCGCCGGAGATCAGTTGTGTGGGGAGATTTCCGAGACGGAAGGAGCATGTGGTACCACCATTTGGGTTTAGCACCTAAAACGTCGTATAACATAAAAGTTTTTTAGAAAAAAGAAAAAATTTACACTTTTTTAACTTTTGAGGCGTAGAAAAGCGTTAATTGTTTAGCGGAAAACCAAAAAAGGATAAGAAAAATGACGGACAAATGGCGGAAAGACGGGACTTTGAAGGCTGATCTGGTATCACTGCAAGATTATCTGGAACAACGGCACGGGCCGGCTATGGCACAAGTGCTGATCGACGATCTGGTAACCTTAGAAAGTGTTCAGCAGGCAGCATAAAGCTCCAAAAGCGGGGTGTTTTCGATTTCAAGTTCCCCACACACAAGAAAAAGACCATCGCCCACACACGGTGGTCTTTTTTTGTGCTCTCTGAAACCCAGTTTTCGCTAGGCAGACTCCCGCGAATATATTATGGTTATTTATTAAGGCGTGTATTGAAACCATTCATTTTTAACGGCAAGAAAACTCATCCGTGGCTGTTCAACAAAACCAAAACCAGAAGATTGATCAGGACAAGCGGCAAGCTTTGCCGCGCTTGGTTGCCGATGCAAACGGTGTGGTTTTATATGCTAATGATGCGTTTAACACGCTCACCCGTCGAGACAGTGCAATTGAAAAAGGCGAGAATATTTTAAACATCCTGATATTTCAGGACATGGAAGATGTTTTTCATGGCGCCTGGATGGGCAATGATCCCGAAGATGTCCTAGCCGGATTGTTTGACGGAGAACATCATGTCTCATTCGGTACGGGTATGCGTCCGGTCCCTTTACAATTCAATTGGGTCGATATGGTCGATGGAAAGCGATTTTTGGTCGCATCATCCATCGCAGAAAATCAAAAGGCCGTTGATGATTTGATGCCAATGCTAGGCGGTGAAAAACCGGGTGGCGGCGAAGACGTTGAATATTTTGATACAGATGATATGGCCCTCAATCACTTTTTGGATATGTCGCATGAGGTGTTGTGCACTCTGCAAGTCGACGGTGCGTTTGAATGGATGAACGATACGTTCTGCGCAGCACTGAAAACAGACGGTACAGTTTTGGGGCAAAAAACCTTTGTCGATCTGGTTCATCCGGATGAGCGCAATGTAGTGCGACAAACGCTTAGTAATCTCAATCACGACATGGATGGACAGATTGTAAATCTGGATTGCCGTATGATCGCCAGTGATGGAGATGTGTTATCCGCACAATGGCGTTTGAAAAAAACTGACGGACAAATTTATTGCGTGGGTCAGGATGTTACAGACATCAAGCGTCATGAAAATACGTTAAAACAACAGCAGGATAAATTGCTGGAAGCCGAAGCCATCGGAAAAATGGGACACTGGCACTGGCGGTTGGGTGAAGATCATTTTGAATGGTCGGATGAAATTTATAGGATATTCGGACAAGACCGCAATGCGTTCATTCCAACAATAGACAGCATGAATACAATGATTCATAGTCGCGATGTTAGCCGCATTATGCAGGTGTTTCAGCGCGCGATGATCGAAAACAAAGATTACGAACTGGATTTCAAAATCAATCGCCCCAGTGGTGCGATTTGTTATGTGCGTCTTCAGGGTCGGTGTGAGACCGATATGGATGGTGATGTCATCGGCCTATACGGGATTATGCAGGACATCACACAGGATACATTGCGGGAAGAGGATCTGCGCGAAGCCAAAGAAGCGGCCGAGCGTGCTTATGCCGCAAAATCCCGCTTCCTCGCCAATATGAGCCATGAGCTGCGCACACCGCTGAATGCCATTATTGGGTTTTCAGAAATGATTCAAAACCAGCTCTTAGGGCCGATCGGAAATGACCGCTATCTGGAATATATAGGCGGTATCCGTGAAAGCGGCGGACATTTGTTGGATCTCATCAGCGACATTCTGGACATGTCGAAAATCGAGGCGGGTAAGTATCAACTGGATTTAGAAAAATTTAGTATCGCAAAAGTCGTTCGTATGGCCGTCCACATGATGGAAGGTCGCGCGGTTGATTCATCGATTAAGATGATCGTCGATATTGATGATGAAGAGTTACAGATTATCGCCGATCGCCGTGCATTGATGCAGATGTTGTTAAACCTTCTATCAAACTCTGTGAAATTTTCGGGCAGCAATACACAAATACGCGTAACCTGCAGAAAGCACGAAAATTTTGTGCAAATTGACGTAGCCGATAACGGAATAGGTATTCCATCGCATAAATTGCAAACCATTATGAAACCGTTTGAACAGGTCTCATCCGAATATACACGTGATCATGAAGGGTCAGGCCTCGGCCTTGCGATCACAAAAGAATTGATTGAAATGCACGGCGGTAAAATTGAGATCGAGTCTGTAATTGATCAAGGCACAACAGTTTCCATCCGCCTGCCCTATGATGCATCGCAAGAGCGAGCCTAAGCGCTGTTTTGGATTGCGTATTCCTCTGCCTTCAAACAGGCTTCTAGACCGGATCTATAATCCGGATATTTGAGTGTTACACCCAGATCTTTTTTGATTTTTTCATTTCGAACGCGTTTGTTGTCCTTATAAAAGCTTAAGGCCATTGGAGCCATATCCGCTTCATCAAATGGAATCAGTGGTGGTTCAGGCATATTTAAAAGTTCGCAGGCGTACGAAATAATTTCGTGGCTTGGCGCGGGATTATCATCCGCCAGATTGTACCAGCTGGGTCCGCGTGGGTTTTCAATAGACGCCATGAGCACTTGCACGATGTCTTCAACATGAATGCGGTTAAACGCGTGGCCGGGCTTTTCAATACGGCGGGCAACACCGGCACGCACCGAATCCAATGCACTGCGCCCCGGCCCATAGATTCCTGCCAAACGGAAAGAATGAACAGGAAGCCCATGAGATTGAGCCAATGAAAACCATTGTTCTTCCGCCAATGCGCGGCGTGTTCCGCGTTTAGAGCTGGGACGAATTTCGGAATTTTCATCAACCCATCCACCCTCACGATCACCATAAACGCCAGTGGTAGAGAGATATCCAATCCATTCTAAGGACGAAATTTGTGCGATGTCTTCGCTATGAATCAGAAAGCTGGGATCGCCTTCGTCACTCGGTGGTGTTGAAATCAGCAAATGCGTTACACCATCCAGAATAGCGAGTGGATCACCAAGTGGATGTTCGTAATCAAAAATGTGAGATTTAATTCCACGTGCGCGCAAGGCTTCTTTTTTTTCTATGTCACGTGTTGTGCCGGAAATTTTCCAGCCACCTGCCTGCTGTAACGCGTGACCCAAATAATCACACGTATAGCCATATCCAAAACAAAATAAGTTTTTTGTTTGCCCTACCATAACACCCAATTTTTTGTTTTAAAAATCGACGTCTTCGTAATGTTCAACCGGGGTAAAGCCCGGAATTCTATCTTCCAGCAACGGTTTGAAGCTGGGGCGTGATTTCACACGCGCATACCATTCGCGTGCTGCCTGATGTTCTTCCCAAGGCACATCACCGATGTAATCGACTGCTGATAAATGTGCTGCTGCTGCAATATCAGCCAGAGAAAAATCGTCACCCGCCAACCAATTCCGTTTTTCTGTCAGAAACCCGATATAATCCAAATGGTAGTGAATATTGGCGTGACCAGCACGGATAGACGGCCCATGCGGTTCACCCAAATTCAAAAAATTCTTCATCAGTTTTTCACCGACAAGGTTATCAGATACCTCGCGATTGAATTTCACATCAAACCAACCAACAAGGCGGCGTGTTTCGGCGCGCTGAACCGGATCCTTACCCAGCAAATTCACATCCGGATAGACTTCATCGAGATATTCGCAAATTACATTGCTGTTTGACAAAACTGTACCATCGGGTTCAGTCAAGAGGGGAACGTCCCCAGCCGGGTTCATGGTTAGAAACTCTGTACGGCGTTCCCAGATTTTTTCTATCTGTAATTCGAAATCAAGTTTTTTTTCCGTAAGGACTATGCGGACCTTACGTGAGAAAGGGTGAAGCCATAAATGGTATAACGTTCTCATATTAAAAAGAAAGATAGCGCAGTTTACACTTAAAAGACAGCCCCTATCTTTATGGTATTGTTAGAAATATTGATTATAGGTCGTAACAGCAGCCCATGCGGTCAACCCCGCGACAAACCAGACGAAGACGCCGTACGTCCAGCGTATGGACTTGTTCTCCATTAGTTCTTGTTTGCTACGGCTTTTCAGGAAAATTCCGATGAGCATGACGCCGAGAATAAATCCACCAATAAATCCGAGTATTCCAATCAGGTAAACCATCGTGTATGTATCTTGTAGTTGATCAATCAAGGGCGCTTTTATGCCACTTCTTCATATTATCATCTTAGCATTGGTTCAGGGAATAACAGAATTTCTCCCTGTGTCATCCAGTGGTCATTTGGTGATAACGCATTCGTTGCTCGGACAGAATGTGCCGAATTTATGCTGGGAACAAAACCGTGTGATGGATGTGGCCGTGCATTTGGGTACGTTGTTCTCCGTACTCGTTTATTTCCGCAAAGACGTTATTGAGATGCTGTGCGGTTTTACGAGGGTAGGATCAGCCGGTTTCAAGAAAACATGGTTTATGGTGGGTGCATCCATTCCCGTGATCATCGCAGGCCTGCTTTTAAGCATATGGGAGCCCAGCCTGCTCTGCCTTTTAGAGATTACAGCCTGGACAACATTGATTTTCGGCATTGTCTTGTGGGTGGCCGATACATACAAGCCAGCCACACGCACGTTGGATGATATGGGATGGAAAGACGCGATGTTAATTGGCCTGGCACAGGTTCTGGCGCTAATCCCCGGCACATCACGATCCGGCATTACAATGACAGCGGCGCGGGCGCTCGGGTACACACGTACGGAAGCCGCTCATTTTTCAATGCTATTGGCCATTGTCGCAATTTCAGGTGCAGGTGTCTTAGGCGGACTGGATATTATTCAAAGTGAGAATGTCGAGTTGGGATTAGATGCGTTAATCGCTGCCGTCATCGCCTTTTTTGCCGGATGGGCCGCCATCGCCTTGATGATGGAATGGTTGAAACGATCCACCTTCACACCCTTTGCGATTTATCGCGTGATTTTGGGTGGCGGGTTATTGATTTTCATCTATTCAGGCATGCTCGGCTAGGATCAGCTTAACATCACCATATTTTTTGACATCCAAAAGCGAAAAGTTTTTCGGCAGGTTTTCATCCGCCTCTTTTTCACAGTCGATAACGATTACGGCTTCTGAGTCAATCCAACCGTTATTCGATAAATGTTCCAAAGCAGAATATACCAAATTTTGCCGATAGGGTGGGTCCATCAAAATCAGGCTGTATTTTTTATCTTTTTCAGGTGGAAGTTTTAAGGCATCTTTTTGAATAACGGATGTGAATTCATGCACACCACATGTTTCAATGTTCTGCTTACAGGCGTCTAAAGATTGAGCACTATTGTCCACGAAAGTGGTGTATGCCGCACCACGGGATAAAGCTTCCAGACCCAAAGACCCTGTTCCACAAAATAGATCGAGCACGTTAGCGCCGGCTATCGCGCCACGACTGTTGAGAGCATTGAAGATTGCCTGCCGCACCTTATCCGTTGTGGGGCGCACGCTGTCACCTTTGGGAACAACCAATTGCCGTCCACGAAATGTTCCACCTGAAATCCTCATGATTGAAAGAACCCTGCGATGTGTTTTTTCAAGGCGTCTTCAGGCACTTCGACAACGCTCCCTTTCTCAAGCGGACCGAGTTGAAACGCACCATAGGACGTTCGGATGAGGCGGTTCACTTGCAACCCCAAACTTTCAAGAACGCGGCGGACTTCACGGTTTTTACCTTCTTTCAAAGAGACCGTTAGCCAAACGTTTGAGCCTTTTTGGGATTCGAATTTGGCTTTGATCTCGCCATACTTCACACCATCAATCGTTGTTCCGTTTTTAAGACCATCAAGTTGTTTTTGCGTGACGTTTCCAAATGCCCGCACACGATAATTCCGAACCCATCCGTTGGCAGGTAGTTCCAGATAGCGAGACAATTCTCCATCATTCGTCAGTAGCAATAAGCCTTCTGTATTCAAATCCAGACGACCAACAGAGACCACACGGGGTAAGTCCTTCGGCAATGCGCCGAAAACTGTATCACGCCCTTTTTCATCGCGCGCGGTTGTGACCAACCCTTCCGGTTTGTGATAGAGAAATAGGCGCGTAGATTGTTTTTGGGGCAAAGGTTTGCCGTTGACTTCGATGGTGTCAGCATCCGTCACAAGCGTTGCGGGTGTATCGAGCTTTTTGCCATTCAGGACAACCTGGCCACTCGCAATCAGGCGTTCAGCATCACGGCGCGAGCAGACCCCTGCCCGCGCAATCACCTTAGCTATTCTTTCGCCTTTGCTATCCTGCATGACTTCCCGTATATCTTGGCTATGACAGATACAGATGACCATAACCTGATGCTGGCCGCTTTGGAAGAGGCCGAAAAAGCACGGGCACGCGATGAAGTGCCGATCGGAGCGATATTGGTGGATAGCAAAAGCGGAAAGATTGTTGCACGCAACAGCAATCGTACGCGTGAATTGTCCGATCCGACTGCGCATGCCGAAATTTTAGTCATCCGCGAGCAATGCAAAAAATTAGGCGTTCAGCGCATCCCAGACTATGATTTGTATGTGACTTTAGAGCCTTGCGCGATGTGTGCGCCAGCGATTGCCTTTGCCCGAATTCGAAAACTTGTATACGGCGCTTCTGACCCCAAAGGTGGCGGCGTAGAACATGGCGGCAAATTTTTTGAACAGCCAACATGTCATCACAAAATAGAAGTCGTCACTGGTATTGAAGCCGAAGCGTGCGGGCAGATATTAAAAGATTTTTTCAAAAGCAAGCGTTAGGCTTTTAACAAAGCAATTGCCTCATCGACAGATACGGGTTTGCTGAAATAATAGCCCTGTCCACGATCACACCCCAGCGAAGATACCGATACAGCCTCTTCGTCACGCTCGATACCTTCCGCGACTGTTTCCAGTTTAAAGGTTTTGGCCAACCCGATAATCGCACGAACAATATCCAGACTTTTGGGGTTCTGGTCGATTTTATCAATAAATGCGCGATCAATTTTAATCGTATCAATCGAAAATTTATGCAAGTACGACAGCGATGAGTAGCCTGTACCAAAATCATCGAGCGCGATTTTCAAGCCTAACTCTTTAAGCCCTTTTAAGATGTCTTCTGCGCCGGCAGGATCATCAATCAATGCACTTTCCGTGATTTCCAAACGAATATATTTCGGATCTGTTTTATATTTTTTCAAAATATCGCCAATAGATTTGACCAAATTCATGCTTTCAAAATTTATCCCGGACAGGTTCACACCAACATAAACATCATGCCCTGCGGCCTTAATCAGATCAGGCATCACAGCACACGCCTTTTCAATCATCATGGCATCCAAAAGCTTTACAACGCCTGTCCGTTCGGCCACAGGGACAAATTCAAACGGCCCGACAATCCCACGTTCAGGATGGTTCCAGCGAATCAAGGCTTCAAACCCGATAATATTGCGTGAAGGTAGCTCCACAATGGGTTGCAGGAAGGGAATAAACTCTTTTTTCATCAAAGCCTGGCGCAGTTCCTGTTCCATTGACAGTTCGTTTAACGCCGTTTCTTTATAGGCTTGCGTATTCAAAAATGTTTTGAAGCCTTCTGCATTTTCGCCCTTGTTTAATTTTTCTATCAGCTCTTCCGCACCCTCTTCCCGAATGGATTCGGGCATGTGAATACGGGTCACGCGATAACGTTCGATTAATAATCCAATTAATAGTGAGATTAATGGATCCAAACCGTGCATGCGCTGTTCGATGACTTTGCGCGGAATGACGTATGCCTTTGTATCCTTTGCCGCAACAGCGTTGGCTGTTCTAACGCCAACATCGACGAGCGCCATCTCACCGAAAATCTCACCAGATTTTAAAACGCACAAAACATTCTGATCTTTATCCAGAATATGCACTTCGCCGCTATCAATGATGTAAGCGTTTTTGCGTACATCGCCGATTGCAAAAATCTCTTTATCCTTTTCAAAGGACGCAAGACGCGACATGCCGCCCCCAACTTGAGAGTATAAAGGATTTTCAGTGTTATCCTGTTCTTTGGTCAGAGTCATTTACGCCGCTTTCTCTTGTGCGGCTTTCACAGCGCGCCAGCCGATATCAGAACGACAGAACCCGTCAGGCCAATTGATTTTTTCAATGGCCTCATATGCAAGGCGTTTTGCGTGACCGATATTTTCCCCGCCGGCTGTCACATTTAAGACACGACCACCGATGTTTGTAAGTTCGCCATTTTCGTTGCGCGCAGTGCCAGCATGAAAGACTTTTACACCTTCATAATTTTCGGCCGTATTGACGCCCTCAATAACTGTACCTTTTGTGTAAGAGCCTGGATAACCGTTAGATGCCATGACAACGGTCAGTGAAATTTTATGAGACCAGTTCAATGAACCGTTAAATCGTTTTAAATCGCTGCTAACTGCTGCGTCTATGACATCCAGAAAATCATTTCCTAGGCGCGTTAAAATCACCTGACATTCAGGATCGCCGAAACGGATATTGTATTCAATGAGTTTTGGCCCTTCTGCGGTCAACATTAAACCAGCGTAAAGCACTCCTTTGTATGCGCGCCCATCCGCTTTCATGCCTTCAACGGTCGGAATGATAATGCGGTCCATGATTTTTTGTTCCAGATCTGGTGTGAACATATGAGCTGGTGAATACGCGCCCATGCCGCCTGTATTCAAACCTGTGTCGCCATCACCGGCACGCTTATGATCTTGAGCCGATTGAAACGGTAAAACAGTTTCACCATCGGATATTGCAAAAAAGCTCAGCTCTTCGCCTTCCATAAATTCTTCGACAATAATTTCATTACCAGCCGCACCAAAAGCCTCACCGGATAGCATCTCTTCGGCAGCCTTGTGAGCGTCTTCGATTGTTTCGCAGATCAAGACACCTTTTCCGGCAGCCAGACCATCAGTTTTGACAACAATTGGTGCACCTTGCTGATCAATGAAAGCTTTGGCTTCGCTTACATCGGTAAAGCGGCCATAAGCAGCGGTGGGAATATCGTATTTTTTGCAGAAATCTTTCATGAAGGCTTTGGAACCTTCGAGAATGGCGGCGTCTTTATTCGGCCCAAATGCCTTGATCCCAGCCTCTTCCAGTTTATCGACAAGGCCTGCACATAAAGGGTCCTCAGGACCGACTACAACAATATCAATGGCGTTCTCTTGCGCAAAAGCAGTAATACCGCCCAAATCTGTTGCCTGAATATCAACGCAATCGGCGATATCAGCGATACCGGTATTCCCAGGAGCGCAATAAAGCGCTTCGCATTTCTCCGAAGTCGCCAGGCGCCAAACAAGAGCATGCTCACGACCACCACTTCCCACAACCAATATTTTCATCATTTTTTCCTTGTTAAAGACGTGATTGTGACGTTAATCGGCCAACATGACAAGAGAAGCATTTCCACCGCTGGCTGTAATATCGGTACTGATATGTTTTTCGACCGCAAAGGCCTTCAAATAATCAGGGCCGCCTGCCTTGGGGCCTGTGCCCGATAATCCACGGCCACCAAAGGGTTGAACACCTACGACTGCACCTGTCGTTCCACGATTCACATAGATATTTCCGACTTTTGCGCGTTTTTGTATGCGGGTAATTGTTTTTTCAATACGGCTATGAATACCCAACGTTAGGCCATAACCGGTTTCATTGATTTGATCGACAATATCATCAAGCTCGTTCGCTTTATAGCGCACAACATGCAGAACGGGACCAAATACTTCTTTGCGTAGAGATGACAATTCATCAATTTCATAAGCACAAGGCGCAAAGAAATGCCCTTTTTGTTTCAAAACATCGTCCAATGGCGCTGATGCGATTTTACGTCCAAAGCCATCAAGGCGCATGCGATGGCGTCTAAGGCTACCAAGCGCTTCTTCGTCAATCACAGGACCGATATCAGTTGCAACATCAAACGGATCGCCGATAACCAACTCCTGCATCGCACCTGCCAGCATATCTAACACGGTATCAGAGGCTGAATCCTGTACAAATAAAACGCGCGCAGCTGAACAGCGCTGCCCTGCAGAGCCAAACGCGCTATGAATAATATCATCTACGACTTGTTCGGTCAGAGCAGAGCTATCAGCGATAAAGGCGTTCTGACCTCCCGTTTCAGCAATGAACGGAACAATTGGCCCTTCCTTATCCGCAAGAGTTTTATTGATCTCATGCGCAACCAGAGTAGAGCCCGTAAAAGCGACGCCTGCGACATCATCGTGCTGCACTAGAGTCGCGCCGACACGTCCGTCGCCAGGCAGTAGAGTAATCGTTTCGCGCGGAACACCAGCCTTGATCATCAATTCAACTGCCCGATAAGCAATGAGTGGGGTTTGTTCAGCAGGTTTCGCGATTACCGCATTACCGGCCATGAGAGCGCCAGTAATTTGGCCTGTAAAAATTGCCAACGGGAAGTTCCACGGGCTGATGCAAACAAAAATACCCCGGCTATCATAACCATAGACATTACTTTCCCCAGTCGGTCCATTTAAAGTTTGAGGTGCAAAAATTGTCTCGCCTTGTGCAGCATAATAGCAGCAAAAATCAATTGCCTCGCGCAGTTCATCGCGTGAATCTGCCAGCGTTTTTCCGGCTTCTTTTACGCATAACATCATCAGTTCTGCACGATTTTGCTGCAGCATATGGGCAAAATTGCGCAGAATTTCAGCACGGCGATCGGCGCTCATACCTGACCAGATTTGATGTCCGATCTTCGCGGTTTTAAAGGCTTTTGCGATATGTTCATCTTCGGCATAGAACACTTCACCAACCTGTTCATGTTCGCACGCTGGGTTTGTGATTGTATGCGTCAGACTGGATTTATGAGCCTTACCGCCAATAAGAGGAGTAGCTTTATAATTTTTGCGATGTTCGCGTTCCATTGCGAATTGCAACGTGCTGAGGGTCGCTCGATCACTCAAATCCAGGCCTTCCGAATTATCGCGTTCTTCACCATATATGTTTTTGGGTAAAGGGATTTTCGGATGGTATTTGGTTTTATTGTTTCTGGCTTTCGCAACAGGGTCTGCAGCCAGATCATCGGGCGATATATCGGAATCATAGATCATCCGCACAAAAGAGGAGTTCGCACCATTCTCCAAAAGCCTACGCACCAGATAGGGCAATAAATCTTCATGAACGCCAACGGGCGCATAAATACTGACCTGCCCCAAGCCGCGCTCCAAAACATTGCGGTACAGAGCATTGCCCATACCGAACAGTTTTTGAAATTCTATCGTTTTACCCTCGGCCATATCCGTAATCGCCATGATCGAATGCGCATTATGCGTTGCAAATAAAGGCTCTAAGCGATCATGATGTTGCAGCAATCTTTGTGCACAAGCCAGATAGCTGACATCCGTGTTGGTTTTGCGTGTAAAGACAGGATAACCGCTTAATCCCAAAACTTGTGCGTGTTTGATTTCAGTATCCCAATAGGCCCCTTTGACCAAACGCACTTGCAGTTTTTGATTATGGGTTTTGGATAGGCCAGCGATGTAATCAATCAAGGGATAAGCGCGTTTTTGATAAGCCTGTACAGCCATGCCAAAGCCTGTCCATTCTTTTTGCTGCAGACTGGAGAGCGTTTTCTCAATCACCATGAGGGATGTTTCCAGACGGTCCGCTTCTTCGGCATCGACAGTCAGCGTCAAATTATGTTGAGATGCCAAATCGCAGAGTGTGATGAGACGTTCAGTCAATGCCGGAACACAGCGTTCTTTTTGCGCGAATTCAAAACGCGGATGCAAAGCCGAGAGTTTGATTGAAATACCCGACGCACGATCAAAGTCACTTTTCTTAGCCGCCATAGCTTCGATAGCATGGCGATAAGCTCCGAAATACTCTTCGGCTTTTTCAGCAGTGCGTGCGCCTTCGCCCAACATGTCATATGACATGCGGTATGGCGCGTTTTTCGGTTTTTTAGAGTTTTTGATCGCGTTTTCGATGCTTTGCCCAATCACAAATTGCCGCCCAAGCAACCGCATGGCCTGCATCATCGCATTACGAATGACAGGTTCACCCATTTTTGAAAACAGCGAGTTCATTGTGCCGCTTGTCAAATTGAGACCCAGTCCTGCCGCTTTGGCCAGAAAATCTTTGTTGTCCACACCAGATTTCAGC